>NZ_DJUS01000007.1:164942-175409 GCF_002438365.1 Pseudomonas sp. UBA6276 | reverse complement strand
CGGCGTTGTTGACCAGAATGTCGATACCGCCCAGCGCTCGTTCGATGGTCTCGACCATGGCCTGCACCTGGCCCTCGTCGGCCACGTCTACGGCCACGCCGATGGCGTCGATGCCCAGTTCGCACAATTGCCCGGCAGCGGCGCGGGCGGCCGCGCCGTCGAGATCGGCAATCGCTACCCGCGCACCGCATTGACCCAGCGCCTGAGCGATGGCAAAGCCGATACCGCGCGCGGCACCGGTCACCACCGCCACCTGGCCGGTGATGGCAAGACTGATAGGGGCATTCATTATTGTTGTTCCCTTGGTTGAAGAGCCTGCAGCGCAAAGCGGGGCGTCAGGCCGGCTGGTAAACGCCCTGGGCGAGTTGGTCCTTGAGCGGCGGGATACCCAGCCGGCGCAACACCCGGTACAGCGACGGCCGGCAGATGCCCAGGGCACGGGCTGCCGCGGACATGTTCCAGCGGCAGGCGTTGAGCACATCCAGCACGTCGGCGCGCTCGTCGACCGGCGTGGCCAGGGTGACCGGGCGGCGGATCGGCGTGACGTTGGCAGGCGCTGCCTGGGTGGACGCACCCTGTTGCGCAACAAAGTCCGCGGGCAGATCGCTGCGCTGGATGCGGCTGCCCTCCATCACCGCGCAGGCGTAGCGAATCACTGCACGCATCTGCCGCAGATTGCCTGGCCAGGGGTGATTGAGCAGCAGCGGCCAGACATCCGAAGCGATGACCTGCCGCGGGTCGCAGCCGGGCAGTTCGCTGGCCACCATCCGGCAGACCAGTTCGGCGCGATCGGTACGCTCGCGCAGGGGCGGCAACTGCACGACGCCGGTGGCGATGCGATAGAACAGGTCTTCGCGAAAGGCGCCTTGCTCGACCAGGCCGGTGAGGTTCTGGTGGGTGGCGCAGATCAGCGCGAAGTCCACCTTGACGCTGCGCTCGGCACCCAGAGGGCTGACTTCGCGTTCGGCGATGACCCGCAGCAGGCGGGTTTGCTGTTCGAAGGGCATGTCGCCGATTTCATCGAGAAACAAGGTGCCGCCGTCGGCCTGCTGAACCTTGCCTTTCTTGCCGCAGGGCAACGCGCCGGAAAAGGCGCCGCGCGAGTAGCCGAACAGCTCGCTCTCGATCAGGCTTTCCGGAATGGAGGCGCAATTGAGCGCGACGCACTGGGCCCGATGGCGTTGGCTGTGGGCATGCAGGGCGCGGGCCAGCACTTCCTTGCCGGTGCCGGTTTCGCCCTGAACGAGCACGGCGATGCCACGTTCCATCAGGCGCAGGGCGCGGCGGAAGGCCTGGCGCACCTGTGGGTCGCTGTCGTTGGCGATATCGGATTCGGGCAGTGCCGCGCAGGACAGTGCGGGCGAAGTGTTACGTGCAGTGTGTTCGCGAACGGAAGACATCGGCGTCACCTTTTATTGTTTTATAGCTCGTGACTATCTCGAGGTCTGGCGCTCGTGACGCAAGCCTCGACGCTGTGGCCATTTCACAATACGGCAGGCGCAGTTATGTTTTCCAATCCATAATCAGGTACCCACTGATACCTTTGCGAGCATCATGATCGAGCTCAGGCATTTACAGTATTTTCGTGCGCTGGCTGAAACCCTGCACTTCGGTCGTGCCGCCGAGCGGTTGCACATCTCCCAACCACCGCTGTCGCGACAGATTGCGCTGCTGGAGCAAGAGCTGGGCGTGAAGCTGTTCGATCGCTCGCGCCGCCACGTGGAGCTGACCGATGCCGGCCAGCGTTTCTATCTGGACACCGGCACGGTGTTCGCAGCGTTCGAACAGGCCAAGCGCAATGCGCTGGCGGCGGCGCGGGGGGCGGCGGGTGAGTTGTCGGTAGGGTTCATGATGTCGACGGCCTACAGCGTCACCCCGGCCATCACCCGGCGTTACGCGGCGCAGTACCCGCAGGTGAACCTGAAGCTGACCGAAACCCTGCCCATGGACCTGGCCCAGGACATCAGCAGCGGCAGCAAGGATGTGGCGATCATGTACCGGCCGCAGGATTGCAGCGGGCTGGAAACGGTGACCATCTACCGGGAGGAGATGACGGTGGTGCTGCCGCCGGGGCATCGGTTGCTCGAACAGCCGCTGATCGATCCGCGCGACCTGGCGGCGGAAACCTTCATCATCGTGCCACGGCGTATCGCCCCGGCGCTGCATGACATGATCGTCAATTACTGCCTGCAGCACGGCGTAACGCCCAATGTCGGGCTGGAAATCAACATGCAGCAGACCATCGTCAACCTGGTCGGCGAAGGCCTGGGCATCGCCATCGTGCCGCGCTCGATGCGCAACATGCGCCTGACCACCACCACCTTCCGGCCCTTGGTGGCGCCGCCAGTGGTCGAGGTGGTAGCGGTGTGGAAGGCTGACAATCACAATCCCTGTATCGCCACTTTCGTGGAAAGCGCCATGCGCGCGGGTGAAGAGGCGACGCTGCAGGATCAGTGAGTGTCCGGTATATCGCAGTGCCCCTTTCGCGGCCGATGACCGCTCCTACAGTGGGATAGTGATCGACCGCAGTGTGTGATCTGTGGCCGCGAAGGATTGACGGGGTATGCCTGACACACCGCGTTGTTTATGGCTGGGCGCTCAGATTTCCAGAATGCCGGACGCCATATAGCCGCCATCCACAGGAATCACATGACCGCTGATGTAGGAAGCATCGTCGGAGGCGAGGAAGGCCACCGCGCCGGCCATTTCCGCCGGGGTGCCGTAGCGGCGCATGGGTACGGCGCGGGCGTAGGAGTCGCGGGTGGCGCTGGAGTGCAGGCGCTGGGTCAGGGGTGTATCCACCGGCCCCGGCGCGATGCCATTGACGGTGATGCCGTACTCGGCCAGTTCGACCGCCATCTGCCGGGTCAGACCGATCACCGCGGCCTTCGACGTGCCATAGGCAGTGCGCCCCGTGCTCGCCCGCATGCCACTGATTGACGCGACGTTGATGATCCGCCCCCAGCCCTGCTCCTTCATCAGCCGCGCGGCCTGCTGACCGCACAGCAGCGCACCGGTCACATTGATGTTCAACACCCGCTGCCAGTCGCCCAGGTCACAGTCCAGAAAGGCCTGGGTCCTGGCGATGCCGGCATTGTTCACCAGCACGTCGCAGCGCGACAGACCGGCGAACACCTCGGCGATCGACTGCGCATCACCGATATCGATCACCACCGCCCGCGCCTCGATACCCTGGGCGCGCAAACCGGCGACCATTTCTTCGGCGGCGCCGCAGTTGATGTCGGCCACCACCACACTATGGCCGTCCTCGCCCAGGCGCTGGGCGATCGCCGCGCCAATGCCCATGGCCGCGCCGGTGATGAAGGCCACCCGGCCCTCGCCGCTCTTGCTGGGAAGCTGTCTGACTGCTTGGCTCATGACCAGGACTCTCTTAAAGGAAACCGATGGAAATCCACGGGAAACAGGCAACGATGACCAGCGCCACCACCAATGCTGCCAGGTAACCCCAGACGCGGCGGATGACATGGTCGGACGGCGTCTTGCTGATCGCACAGGCGGCGTAGAAACCCACGCCCAGGGGCGGCGCGAACAGGCCGATGCCCATCGCCAGGATCACCACCATGGCGTAGTGCACCGGATGGATGCCGAGCATTTCGGCGAGCGGGAACATCAGCGGGCCGAACAGCACGATGGCTGGAATGCCTTCGAGCACGCTGCCCAGAATCAGGAAGGTCACGATGGTGACGAACATGAAGCCGATGGCGCCGCCCGGAATTTCGCTGATCAGGTCGACCAGACTGGCCGAGAACCCCGACTGGGTCAGCGCCCAGGCCATGGCTGAAGCCATGCCGATGATCAACAGGATCGCCCCGGACAGCGCCGCGGCCTCGATCATCATCGGGTAGACCTTGCGGAACTCGATGTGGCGCATGAACAGGTGCATCACCAAGCCCACCAGTACCACATAGGCCACGCCGATGGTCGAGACTTCGGTAGCCGTGGCCGCACCTTCGAGCACCGCCACGCGGATCAGCAATGGCAAGGCCAGGGCCGGCAGCGCGACCATGAAGGTCTTCGCCACCACCGACATCGGCGCCCGCTTGACGGTGGGCACGGCTTCCTTGCGCGAGCGCCACCAGCAGACGATGGCGATGACCACGGTGGCCACCACCGCCGGCATCAGGCCGCCGATGAACAGCGCGGTGATCGAGACACTGCACACGGCGCCGATGGTGATCAGCACCAGGCTCGGCGGAATGGTTTCGGTCATCGCCCCGGTGGCCGCCAGCAAGGCGGCCAGCTCTTCGGGCTCGGAGCCGCGCTTCTTCATCTCCGGAAACAGTGCCGGTGCCACCGCGGCCATGTCGGCCACTTTGGAGCCGGAGATGCCCGACACCAGGAACATGGCGCCGAGCAGCACGTATTGCAGACCGCCGCGCACATGCCCCAGCAGCGAGGCCATGAAGTCGATCAGCGTGCGGGCCATGCCCGACAGCTGCAGCACCACGCCCAGCAGGACGAACAGCGGTACGGCGAGCAGCACCATGTGCGACATGCCCTCGTCCATGCGACCGACGACGATGGACAAGGGGGCATGGGTGGCCAGCGCCAGATAGGCCATGGTGGCGGTGCCGAAGGCGAACGCGATCGGGATGCCGCCGAACACGCAGGCACCCAGCAGCACCAGGAAGAACACCACTAGGTTGTAGTTGCCGATCTCGGCGAGCAGCGGCTGGGCCAGCCACAGCGTACTGCCCACCACGGTGACCACGGCTACGCCGGCCACGAACTGGCGCAGGGTGGAATAGCGGGCCATGCGCGCGACCGCCGCCAGCAGCATGAGCATGGCGCCGACCGGCAGTGCGGCGGCACGCACGCCGTCGGGAATGCCCAGGGCCGGCGTGGTGATCGCCATCTGCTCATGGGAGTGGACCATCGCCGGGGTGATGATCATGGCCACGAACAGCACCACGATCAGCGCCGACAGGGTTTCGCTGAAACCGCGCCAGGCCGGGGGCAGCTTGTTGACCAGCGCCGACATGCGCATGTGCTCGCCCCGATCGAGCGCCAGCACGGCGCCGAACATCGCCAGCCAGATGAACAGCGACGAGGCCAGCTCGTCGGTCCACACCAGCGGGTTGTGAAACACGTAGCGCGAGACGACGCCGGCGAGCAGCACGCAGGTTTCCACCAGCATCAAGGCCACGGCAAGCACCTCGACCACGCGCATGGCGCAGCGGTTGAGGCAGGTCAGCGCCCGGGCCGGCAGGCGCATGGCAACGGTTTCGGCCGGCATCGCCTCTGCGCTCATCATGCCAGCTTCCCAGAGTATTTTTCGAGGATGGCCCAGGCGGCCTCACCGAACTTTTCGTGCCAGTCGGCGTAATAGTTGGCGCTGCGCAGCTTCTCGCGGAACGCCTGCGGCTCGGTGTCGGCCAGCTCCAGGCCTTTTTCCTTGAGGGTGTCGCGGATGCTGCCCTGCAAGCCGGCCAGGTCGGCGCGCTGGCCCATGACCGCAGCATCGATGTGCTTGCGCACCACCGCCTGCACGTCGGCCGGCAGGCGGGCGAACGACTTGCTGTTACCGAGCATCCAGAAGCCGTCCCAGACATGGTTGGTCAACGAGCAGTACTTCTGCACTTCATAGAGCTTGGCCGACGACACCAGGGTCAGCGGGTTTTCCTGACCTTCGACGATGCGCGTCTGCAGGGCCGAATACACTTCGGCGAAATTGATGCTGGTGGGCGCCGCCTCGAATGCCTTGAAGATCGACATGATGATCGGACTGGGTGGCACGCGCAGCTTCATGCCCACCAGGTCTTCAGGCTTGAGCACCGGGCGTGTGCTGGTAGTGGTGACGCGAAAGCCGTTGTCCCACATCTTGTCGAAGGCGAACAGGGTTTCGGTCTTGGCGATCTCGCTACGCACATGGGCACCCAGGTCACCGTCCATCGCGCTCCAGACCTGATCGTAGTCCTTGAAGGCAAAACCCACGGCGCTGATCTGCACCGACGGCACCAAGGTACCGAGGATGACCGGCGACAACGCGAACAGGTCCACCGCGCCGGAACGCACCTGGGCCAGGGTGTCGGTGTCGCTGCCCAGCTGGCTGCTGGGGAACACCTGGATCTGCACCGCGCCGTTGGTTTCTTCCTTGATGGCCTTGGCCATTTCCCGCGCCCGCACGTTCATCGGGTGAATCATGGGCAGGTTGTTGGCGAACTTGAGCCTGAAATCCGCCGCCTCGCTGCGTGGGCTGAACAAGCCCAGCCCCGTGGCGGCGACGGCCGCCGATGCGAGGGTGGCGGTCTTGATGAAACGGCGGCGCGAGAAATCACTCATGTAGCTCTCCTGACCTTCTTGTTTTTATTGACCAGCTTTCATTCACCGGGCTGCCGGGGCAGGCGCTGGGGTACCGGTGAGAAAGCAAATCGGGTGCCACCCCTGTCCGACCCGCTGAAAAACCGTGCCCATCGGCGTGAAGCGGACAGCAAGCTGCTGTTTTGCCTAAACAAACTCGCACCGATGTGAATGTATCCGCAGATGTCACGCGCCAAGCCCTGCCCGGCTCGATGTAACAGGTGTCTCCCTCAGGTGTCGCCCATCACCGACGAAGCGACACCTGGGGCGACACCCGACGTCTGCGGGGTAACAGCCAGCCCGCCGCCGGCTGGCGTTTCAAGGCCTTGGCACCGCTCTTGCTATCGCCCTTGGCAAACAACATCAACAAGCCTTCAATCGAGGACACACCTCATGGGTTCGCCAGTCATCAGCGGTTGGTTCCACTCCCCCTTCGGCAAATTCGACCAGCTCGATCCCGAGCAGATGATGGCCGATGCGGCCGTGGGCGCGCTCGAACATGCCGGGCTGGACGCCGAGCAGATCGATTCGGTCCACGTCGGTCATTTCAATGCCGGCTTTCTGTATCAGGATTTTCCTTCCGCGCTGCTCGCCAATCACATTCCGGCGCTGCGCTTCACCCCGTCGGTACGCCTGGAAAACGCCTGTTCCACCGGCTCGGCAGCCATCCACTCGGCGCTGCAGGCGGTGCTCTCGGGGCAGGCTCGGCACGCTCTGGTGGTGGGCTTCGAGAAGATGAACACGCTGCCCACCGACGAGGTCGGCAAGATCCTGCTCAAGTGCTGCTACGCCAAGGAGGAAGCGCAGATCGAAGGTGGCTTCGCCGGGGTGTTCGGCACCATCGCCCAGACCTACTTCGAGCGCTACGGCGACCAGTCCGACGCGCTGGCGATGATCGCCGCGAAAAACCACGCCAACGGCGCACTGAACCCCTACGCGCACATGCGCCGCGACCTGGGCTACGACTTCTGTCGCGAGCCGTCGGCGAAGAACCCGTTCGTGGCCGGACCGCTCAAGCGCACCGACTGCTCGCTGATCACCGACGGCGCCGCCGCGCTGGTGATCAGCCGCGACGACCACGCGCCCGGCCGGGGCCAGGCGATCAGCTTCAGGGCGGCGGTGCAGGTCAACGACTACCTGCCGCTGTCGCGCCGCGACCCGACGGTGTTCGAAGGCGCCGCGCGGGCCTGGCAACAGGCGCTGGACACCGCAGGGCTGAGCCTGGCTGATCTGTCGCTGGTGGAAACCCATGACTGCTTCACCATTGCCGAGCTGCTGGAGTACGAGGCCATGGGCCTGGCCGAGCGTGGCCAGGGCGCGCGGGTGATTGCCGAAGGCATCAGCCGCAAGGACGGTCGCCTGCCGGTCAACCCGTCCGGCGGGCTCAAGTCCAAGGGCCACCCGATCGGTGCCACCGGTGTGTCGATGCACGTGATGGCGGCCATGCAGCTCAGCGGCCAGGCCGGCGACATGCAATTGGCCAAGGCCGATCGCGCCGGCGTCTTCAACATGGGCGGCGCGGCGGTGACCAACTACGTGAGCATTCTGGAGCGCGTGCAATGACCGGCATCGACAACGTGATGAACCTGGGCGAACTGCTCAACCAGATCGCCCGGCGCTACCCCGACGCACCGGGCTTCATTCGCGGCGAGCAGGTACACACCTGGCGCAGCATTTCGCAACGGGTCGACAGCGTCGCCGCGGCGCTGCGCGCGCGTGGGCTGGGCAAGGGCGACAAGCTGCTGGTGCATTCGCGCAACAACCTGCCGCTGTTCGAAAGCGCCTGGGTGGCGTTCCGCCTGGGCGCGGTGTGGGTGCCGACCAACGTGCGCATTACCCCGCCGGAGGCTGCCTACCTGGGCAGTTCCAGCGGTGCGGTGGCGATGCTCTACGACGAGGGGCTGGCGCACTACGTGGATGCGGTGCGCGCCGAGTCGCCGACGCTGGCGCAGGTGATCGCCATCGGCGAGCCGCGCGCGGGCGAACTGAGCTACGGGCAATTGCTCGACGAAGGCGCGCCACACGCCAGCACGTTCCGCGCCGCCGACGTCAATTACCATGACCCGCTGTGGTTCTTCTACACCTCCGGCACCACCGGTCATCCCAAGGCCGGTGTGCTCACGCACGGGCAGATGGCCTTCGTCATCAACAACCACATCGCCGACCTGATGCCGGGGCTCTCCCAGCATTCGCGCTCGCTGGTGCTGGCGCCGCTGTCTCACGGGGCCGGCATCCACGCGCTGGTCAACGTGGCGCGTGGCGCCGCCTGCGTGCTGCCGGCCAGCGACCGGCTGGACTGCGACGAAGCCTGGCGCCTGGTGCAGGAACACCGCGTCGACAACCTGTTCACCGTGCCGACCATCGTCAAGATGCTCACCGAAGACCCTGCCGTCGACCGCTACGACCACAGCAGCCTGCGCCATGTGATCTACGCCGGCGCGCCGATGTATCGCGCCGATCAGTGCCACGCCCTGCGCAAGCTGGGCAAGGTGCTGGTGCAGTATTACGGCCTGGGCGAAGTCACCGGCAACATCACCGTGCTGCCCGCCGATTGCCACGACGCCGAAGACTCCCCCGCCGCCAAGGTCGGCAGTTGCGGTTATCCGCGCACGGGCATGCAAGTGGCCATTCTGGACGATGCCGGCAACGAGTTGGCCACCGGTGAGGACGGGGAGATTTGCGTGCGCGGACCGGCCGTGTTCAGCGGGTACTACAACAACCCGACGGCCAATGCCAGCTGCTTCAAGCACGGCTGGTTCCACACCGGCGACCTGGGTCATGTCGACGAACAGGGGTATCTGTTCATCACCGGGCGGGCCTCGGACATGTACATTTCCGGTGGCTCCAACGTTTACCCGCGCGAGGTCGAGGAAGCGCTGCTCACCCACCCGGCGGTCAACGAGGTAGCCGTGCTGGGCATGCCGGACGAGAAATGGGGCGAGTGCGGTTGCGCCGTGATCGTCACCACCGGCCAGGTCAGTGACGAGCAGCTGCTGGCCCACCTGGAGCCGCGCCTGGCCCGCTACAAGTGGCCCAAACGCTTCGTGCGCTGGGACGCCATGCCCAAGTCCGGCTACGGCAAGATCGTCAAGAAGCAGATCCGCGCGTTGCTGCAGGAACGCGAGGAGGTGGCCTGATGAATCCCCATTTCGAGGAGCGCGACGGCGTGCGGGTTTTCGTTCACGGCGGGCCGGCCCAGCAGCCGCGTCGGCTGGACCGCAGCGTGGCACAGGGTGAAGAACTGCGCCTGGTGCTGCCGCTGGCGTGCAACGTCGGCGCAGGCGTACTGCAAGCCCTGCAGGGGCGTCGGTACGGCAGCGCCGTGGGCCGCATCCTGTGTGGTGGCGCGGCGCACCTGAGCTACCACCGCATGGTGGTCACCGACAAGCCGGAGCGGCCCTACGACTACGGCGCCCCGGTGGTGCTGGACGGCTACATCACCTTCATCAGCGGTGCCATCACCGTGGGCCGGGATGCGCAGAACAGGCCATTGCTGCACTGCCACGCCGGCTTTCTGGATCGCGACGGCCAGCAGCACGGCGGCCATCTGCTGCTCGACAGGCTGGTGGTCGGCAGTGAAAACCTGGTGATCCGCCTGTGCCTGTTCGATCACGTCGCTTATCAATCGCAACCCGACGCCGAAACCCATTTCAGCCTGTTGCACCCGATCGACCAGGAGGCTTCATGAACGCCAGCGCCGTACTCGAACCGGACCTGTCCCCTTCAACCGTCCAGACCGGCCGCCTGGGGCGTCTGGTAGTGGCGCGGCTCAAGCCCAACGAAGACATCGTCGAAAGCGCCGAAGCCCTGTGTGCCAGTCACGGCATCGAGCTGGCCGTGATTCGCGGCGGGTTGGGCAGCCTGATCGACGCACAGCTGGGCTATCTGGGCCGGCAGGGCCTGAAGACCCTGACCGTGCCCGGGCCCGGCGTGGAGATTCTGAGCATCAGCGGCGAGATCGTCATCGGTGAGAGCCGCCTGCAAGCCGTGGTGGCCGACGCCGACGGCAACATCTTCGCCGGCCGCCTGGAGCGCGGCCGCAACCTGTCGTTCATCACCGTGGAACTGACCCTGCAGGAATGGCTGCCAGACTGAATCGGCGGCAACCCTCTGCACAAGAAACAGTAGTGAACCTGTGGGAGCGGG
>NZ_DJUS01000007.1:0-164880 GCF_002438365.1 Pseudomonas sp. UBA6276 | reverse complement strand
TGTGGGAGCGGGTTCTACCCGCTAAGGGGGCGCCGCGGTCACTCGTGCCAGTGGCGGCACTTGGAGGTCTGGCCGACACCCGGATTGAAGGCGTTACATGGGTCCAGTTGCTGATAGAAGGCCTTGAGCGCCGGCTTGGCCGGGTACAGATGGCCGACGTTGTGCTCGGCCGGATACTCTGCGCCGCGCTCGTCGAGCAGCGACCACATGCGATGCTCCACCGCCAGACAATCGCTGCCCTTGCGCAGGATGTAGTCCTGGTGGAACACGTGGCAGAAGAAATGCCCGTAATAGAGTTTGACGATCATCTGCTGATCGATGTCTGCGGGCAGCGTCTCGAACCATTGCCGATCATTGCGCGCCAAGGCGATGTCCAGTGCCACGATGTCCTCCACCTCCCGATCGTGCACGGCGCGGTAGCGCACCGCAGCACCGGCGGCAGCGAAACGATGCAGGAAGGCCTTGCTGCCCTCCTCCGCGGTGCACCGGAAGAAATCACCGTCACGTCCGGCGAACAGCTCTTCCAGCAGCTTCTGGGTCGCCGCCACCGAGCCAGCAGACACCTTGAGCATCAAGTAGTGTTCATAACGCTGACGGAACTCGCGAATGCGCGGCGGCAGGTGCTCGGGAAAGCAGCGCGCCGCCAGTTGCAGGACACGGTCGGCGAGGTTGGCACGCAGCCAGGGAAAGCGCTTGAGAAAAGTGTCGGCGCGGCTCTTCAAGGCGAACAACTTGGGCAGGCGCTGGGTGCCCAGGTGGTGGATCATCAGAAACGTGTCCTTGCCGTATTCGGCGGCCACGTCGTAGGCGTCGCGGTGCATGTACTCGCCGGCGATCGGCAGCTCGTCGAACCGTTCGAGCATGTGCCGGCGGATCTGGGTGAGGTCGGCGGTGTCGTTGCTGCCGATGTAGAACACCGCGGTGTCGCGCTCGGCGGCGAAGGTGTCCAGGCGTACGGCGAACACCGCCAGCTTGCCGGCACTGCCGCTGGCCTCGTACAGGCGCTGGTGGTCGGCATTGAACCGTGCGGGCGTGGGCGCGTCGACTTCGCGCACATAGGCGGCGTAGCCATGGTCGGAGCCCAGCCCGGCATCGGCCTTGATATCGGTGGCGGTGTAGCGCTGGGCGTCCAGGTTGCCGAGGATCTGCTCGGGCGTATCGCCCAGTTCGACGCCCAGGTGGTTGACCAGTTGCAAGGTGCCATCGGCGCCGAGCTGGGCGTACACCGCCATCTGCGTGTAGGCCGGTCCGCGACGCACCAGCGAGCCACCTGAATTGTTGCAGACGCCGCCGAACACCGACGCGCCGATGCACGAGGAACCGATCACCGAATGGGGCTCGCGACCCAAGGGTTTGAGGACCTTCTCCAACTGATCGAGGGTCGAGCCGGGGAAGCAGATGACCTGACGGCCCTCCTCGATCACGTGCACCGTGCGCATGCGCAAGGTGCTGATGATCACCACTTCACGGTCGTAGCCACCGTCGGGGGAGGAACCTCCGGTCAGGCCGGTGTTGGCCGCCTGCATGATGACGATCACGTCGGCCGCCACGCAGGCCTTGACCACCTGCCACTGCTCCAGCAGCGAGCCGGGGCGGACCACGGCCAGTGCCTGGCCGCTGCCGAAGCGGAAACCCTGACGAAAGCGTTCGGTCTCGGCCGAGTCGGTGAGCACATGGCTGGCGCCGACGATGTCGCGCAGTGCGCTGATCAATTCGCTCATTGCGGCATCACCGCCACCGCATCGACTTCGATGAGCATGCCGTCCAGGGCCAGGCGCGGAACCGGGATCAAGGTGCAGGCTGGCGTCATGGCATCGCCCCACGCCTCGCGCAGGGTGTCGATCCAGATGGCCAGGCGCTCATGGTCGTGGTCGACGATCAACACGGTCAGCTTGGCGACGTGGGCGTAGTCGGCACCGGCTGCACCGAGGGCAGTGCGCAGGTTGGCCAGAGCCTGCCCGGCCTGTAACTGGAAATCCGCAGAAATGCTGCTGTCCAGGCTTTCACCGCCTTGCCCGGCGATGAACAACAACTTGCTGCCGCCGGCGACCTCGGCCACATGGGAGTAACCATAGGGCGCGGGGTCGAACAGGCCGGGCGGATTGCTGAGCTTGAGCGGGACGTGGTCGGGCATGGGCAGGCTCCTGTTGGCTGACAGACCTTACCCTAGCACGGCTTGCCGGGCGCATCGCGGCTTCTTCAGGCGTCTTTCGGCCAGCCGCCGCCGAGGGCCCGATACAGACGCACGCGGTCGATCGCCGCGGCAGTGGCACTGTCCACCAGCTGGCTTTGCGTGGCCAGCAGCGCACGCTGCACACCGAGCACGTTGATGAAATCGGTCGCGCCCTGATTGTAGCGGTCGCGGGCGGTACCCAGGGCCACCGTGTTCTGCCGCACCGCCTCGCTCAGCGCAGCATGGTGCTGCTGTTCAGCGGCGTAATCGCTCATGGCATCGTCGACCTCGTGCCAGGCGGCCAGTACCACCCGCTGGTAGTCCAGCGCCGCTTCCTGCTGCTGATGTTCGCGCAGCTCCAGCGTGCCCGTCAGGCGTCCGCCCTGGAAGATAGGCAGGTACAGGCTGGGGCCGAACGACCAACTGCGTGAATCCCAGCCGCCCAGGACGGAGCCATTCAGGGCCTGAAAGCCGAAGCTGGCGCCCAGGCTCACCCGTGGATAGAAATCGGCCTTGGCCACGCCAATGGCGGCCGTGGCCCGATGCAATGCTGCCTCGCTGCGCTGGATGTCAGGCCTGCGCTGGGCCAATTCCGAGGGCAGACCCATGGGCACGTCCGGCGCCGGGTCGGGAATGGCGCGCGGGGTGCGCAGTTCGTCGGCCAGGGCGCGCGGCGGTTCGGCCAGCAGGTAGCTCAGCGCATTGATCAAGCGGTCCTGCTGCGCCTGCAGCACGGGCAGCGAGGCTTCGATGGTTGCCACCAGGGCAGCGGCGTTGGCGGTGTCCAGGTTGGTGGTGACGCCATTCTCGTAGCGAGTCTGGGTCAGGCGCTGGCTCTGCCGGGCGATCTCGAGATTCTCCCGCGCCACAGCCAGACGCGCCTGCACGCCACGCAGGCGGATGTAGTCGGTGGCCGTGCGCGCGGCGATGCTCAGGCCGACCGCGTCGCGCTGGGCCTGGCTGAACTGGACGTCGGCGTCGGCCATCTCGACGCTGCGCTGGACGTGCCCCCACAGGTCGACCTCCCAGCTGGCGTCGAGCGCCCCGCTCCACAGCTCGAACGGTGCTCGGCCGCTCTGCCCTGACGGGTCGTTGAGGCCTTCGGCGCTGTTGCGCTCGCGCTGATAGCCACCGCGCGCGCTGAGCCCCGGCAACTGCTCGCTGCCGCTGACCTGGCGCAGGGCCTGGCTTTGCTGCACGCGGTTGGCCGCCGAACGGATGTCCAGGTTGGCCTTGGCGGCGCGGGTCACCAGCGCGGTCAATTGCGGGTCGCCCAGCTGTTGCCACCAAGCGCTGTCCAGCGCTGCGTCGGCTCGGGTACCGGCGCTGTCCTGCCACTGCGCGGGCAGCGCCGCTGCGGGCCGCTGGAAGTCCGGCCCGACGCTGCACGCGGCCAGGCTGCTCAAGGTCAGGGCAAGCAATGCACGTTTCATCTCAGGGCTCCTGGGTGGTATCGACCGACGCAACCACCGACAAGCCAACACGCAGCCGGTCCAGATGGGGCTGATCGGTTTCGAACACCACCTTGACCGGAATGCGCTGGACCACCTTGGTGAAGTTGCCGGTGGCGTTGTCCGGGCTGATCTGCGCGAACGACAGACCCGTGGCCGGCGCGACGCTGTCGATGTGGCCGCGAAAGACCTGGTCGGGAATGCTGTCGACATGAATGTCTACGCGCTGATTGGCATGCATGTGCGCCAGTTGCGTCTCGCGGAAGTTGGCCACCACGAACGCCTGGTGCAGCGGCACCACGGCCAGCAGGGGTCGACCGGGGGCGACATAGGCACCGACGCGCACCGAGCGCTGGCCGATCATGCCGTCGGCCGGTGCCAGGATTTGCGTGTAGGACAGGTTCAGCTCGGCCTGTTCCAGCGCCGAGCGATCCTTGTCCACCGCCGCCTCGGCCACTTCCAGTTCAGCCTTGAGCACATCCAGGGTGCGCTGGGCGGCGACCCGTGAGGCGCCATCACGGTCGCGCGAGGCTTCCCAGCCCTGCAACTCGGCCTCGGCCTTCTGCCGCTCTTCCTGGGTGCCAGCGCCGGCCTGGGACAGGTTGCGGTAACGCTGCGCATTGGCCTGGGCGAACTTCAGGGATGCGGCGGTGGCACGCGTGGCAGCGCTGGCCTGGTCGATCACCGCCCCCTGCCGCTCGATGCTGGCGCGCAGGTTCTTCACCTGCGCCTGCGCGGCATCGACGTTGGCCCGGGCCGCCGCCACCGAGGCCGTGTAGTCGCGCGGGTCCAGGCGCGCCAGCAGTTGCCCGGCCTTGACCGACTGGTTGTCCTGCACCAGTACCTCGGTGACCACCCCGGCCACCCGCGGCGCCACCAGCACCGAGTCGGCGCGGATGTAGGCGTCGTCCGTGCTCTGTACGCCGCTGCGGTGCAGCACCTGGTAGAGGCCATAGGCGGCGCAGACGAGGATGACAGCAACGATGAGAAAGACAGCGGTGCGATGTTTGATGACAGATTTCATGACGGTACCGGGGGTTGCGGTGGATAGGCGCGTTTGGGCAGGGTCAGCAACACCACCAGCAGCACGGCGATGAAGGCCAGCAGCGCCAGGAACGCGTCGCTGTAGCTGAGCACGAAAGCCTGGGCGCGAACGCGGCCGGCCAGTTCGGCAGCCGGCTCGCCGTAGAGCGGCAACAGGCTCTGGTAGCTGTTGCCGACCTGATCGAGCAAGGTATTGGAATGCAGGTGCTCACGGGCGGTGACGAAGTTTTCCAGTACCACGCCGGCGACCACCGACGACAAGCCGCGCAGGGTATTGACCATGGACGAGGCGAACGGCCCCTCCAACGGATGGATGACCCCGGTGGCGATCATCAGCAGCGGCACCATCACCATCGGCTGGCCGAAGGTGTGCAGCGTCTGCAAGAGATAGAAGTCATCGCGAATCCATTCGCCGGTGAGCTGCGAGCCGCCCAGCAGCGCCAGGGTCAGCAGACCGAAACCGGCGGCCATCACGTAGCGCGAGTCGACCCAGTTGCGGTTGATCACGAACGCGACCAGCGGCGCGATGAGCAACTGCGGGATGGCAATGCACAACGCGGTGGGCATGGTCTGCAACGGCCGATAGCCCTGAATGTGAGTCAGGTACCCTGCCGGAATCGCGCTGCCGGCCATGCCAACGAACAGGAACAGGCACAGCGTGGTGATGCCGAAGGCGAAATTGCGCCGCCCCAGCAACTGCAGTTTGAACAGCGGCAGTGGATGAAACCATTCGTTGAGCAGAAACAGCGGCAGGCAGACACCGGCACCGATCAGCAGCAAGGCAATCAAGGGCGACTCCAACCAGTCCAGCCGTTCGCCCTGGGTCAGGCCGATGATCAGCATGCTCAGGCCGGCCGTGCCCAGCAGTGCACCGCGCCAGTCGGCCTGCTTGAAGCGCTCCAGCCGCAGTGGATCCTGCGGCAGACCGTAGGCGATGCACGCGCCACCGATCAGGCACGCCGGGATGATCTGCCAGAACACCATGCGCCAGTCGCTGCCCTCGGTCCACAGCGCGGCGAGGGGCATGGCCAGGTTCGGTCCGAACGTCGCGGTGAGCGCGTAGGCCGACAGCCCGTACAATTTGATGTGCCACGGCAGGAAGCGCAGTGCGGCGGTCATCAGCAGTGGCGGCAGCGCGCCTCCGGCCAGACCCTGAAGCACACGCAACAGCAGCAGGCTTTCCAGGTTGGGGGCGAACGGGCACAGTGCACCGAAGCCGGCGAAGGCCACGGTCACCACAATGGCGAAGCGCCGCAACGAAAAGGTCACGGCCAACCAGGGCGCCAGTAGCATCGCCGAGACTTCGGCCGCCGCGTAGGCAGAGCTGATCCAAGTGCCTTCGTCGTGGCCGAAGCCATAGATCCCCAGCAGGTCCGCCAGGGTGATGTCGGTGACGCGGTCGTTGATGCCGGAGGTCAAGGCGGCGATCAGCACGCCGACCAGCCCGATGGCCAGACGCCAGCCGAACGGCGCCGGGACAGGAGGTGAAGGTGGGGACACGGATGGAACCTGCTTGCTGCAAACGACGATGAACCAATAATTGCGGTACACTGTACCGATCAGCGATACAAAAGGCAAATTGCATGACCAGCGACAACGACCGTAGCGGCATACAAGTCATCTCCCGGGCCGCGGCCATTCTGCGCTGCCTGGAAAGCGAGCCTGACGGCCTGAGCCTGGGCGCGATCGCCAAGCGCATCGACCTGCCCCGCTCCACGGTGCAACGGCTGGTCGATGCGCTGGCCCATGAGGAGCTGCTCAAGGTCCAAGGCGCCGGTGGCGTGTGCCTTGGCCCGGCATTGATGCGCCTGGCGTCGAACAGCCATGTCGACCTGATCACCCAGGTGCGTCCTTATATGGAGGCACTGACCGAACGCACCGGAGAGACGGCAGTGCTGGTCAACCGCAACGGTACCCACCTGATGCTGCTGCATTCGGTGGTGTCGCCGCAGCCCTTGCGCGTAGCGCCCTCCTCGGGCAGCTTCCTCAGTGTCTACGCGACTTCGGGCGGCAAGGCACTGTTGGCCAAGATGAGCGACGAGGCCGTGGTGCAACTGCTCGGCCCGGTGCTGGAACCACTGACCCCGAGCACCCCGGATCTGCCACGCCTGCTCGAACAGCTGGCCGAGGTCCGCGATCGAGGGTATGCCTGCGACGCCAATGAGCACATGATGGGTGTCGGTGCCATGGCCGTGGCCCTGCAGACCTCGCAAGGGCAGTACGCCTTGGCACTGGTGGGCCCGGTATGGCGAGTCGAGGCGCAACACGTGCTGTTTCGTGAGGCGCTGTTCGATACCCGCGAGGCCTTGGCCGGTGTCCTCAGTGCTGGACTGCGCGCGAGCGAGCCATCGTCAAGTTGAAACAAAATGCCATTAACTTGAGTCGGGCAAGTCGTGAACAAACTGGCAACATGGCACTCAGAGAGTCGTCCCTGCCACTGGATAACGGGCAGGCAAAATAAAGACAGGGAGAACCCGGGCGTCTGCGTGCAGCGCGCATCGGTCGGGTGTGTCGGCTAACCCAACGAGAGTTAAAGACCCTTCCCATGAAAACCTTGAGCGACTGCGTCCGGCAGTTGAAACGCTACTCCTACGCCTTGCCTGCCCTGCTGCTGGCGGGTACCTGTTCCTTCCTCGCCCTGGAAATCAGCGACAGCCGCGCCGAGTCGGTCGATGGCACGCAGACCCTGGTGTTCCTGCGTCACGCCGAGAAGCCCGCCGGCGGTCTGGGCCAGCTCAACTGCCAGGGTCTCAACCGCGCGCTGAATCTGGCCGAGTTGCTGCCAGAGCGGTTCGGCAATGCCGATTACGTCTTCGCCGCCGACCCCGGCCGGCACGTCGAGGAAGGCGAGAACGACGAATCCTACAGCTACCTGCGTCCGCTCATGACCATCAGCCCCAGCGCCATCAAGCTCGGCCTGCCGGTGAACATCGACTACGGCGCCAACGACACCCAGGATCTGGCCCGGGAGCTGATGCGCGACAAGTACCACAACGCGGTCATCTACACCGCCTGGTCCCATGGCTACCTGCCCGAGCTGATCAACGAAGTGGCCGGCCGCGCGGTGGGCCAGGAAATGAACATCACCGACGATTGGGCAGCCAACGACTTCGATTCGGTCTACGTGCTCACCCTGACCTGGCACGACGGCAAGGCCAGCCTGCTCTCGCGTAACGTCAAGCAAGGCCTGGACAACGGCCACACCGCCTGCCCGGCCTAGCAGCGGGCCTGGGTTCACACGCAGCACCAAGCGTTGCAAGGGAGGCTCGGGTATACTGCCGCTCCCTTTCAACGTGCTGCCCCGGAGTCACCATGCCTGCCAATCAACATCCCGATGCCGAGCCGATCGTTCAGGACGCCGAAGTCGATGGCCAGGCAGCGATCCCGGCGTTTACGTTCCCGTTCAAGCCCGGCGCGTTCGCGACCAAGCAAGCGGCCAGCTACCCCGGCGCGGGCAAGTCAAACCATGACAAGACCCCAGGCCGCGCCCCGAACGGCACTCGCCGCTCCATGGGCAAGCGCTGATCCCGTTCGCCAGGACACCAGAATGACAAAGCCACCCGAGGGTGGCTTTGTCGTTTTCAGGGGGTACGGCGTTCAGGGCTTGTCGCGCTGCTGCGCATATTGCCGCTGCTGCGAACGCTGGCGCAGGATGATCGGCAGGATGCGCCGCCCGTCGTTCCAATAGCGTCCGGCCAGGCGGCTCGGTTCGCTGAGAATACGGTGCAGCCATTCCAATGAGAGCTTCTGCACCCACATCGGCGCACGTTGCACCTTGCCCGACAGGAAGTTCAACGCCGCACCGGTGCACAGGCCCACGCCATGGGTGCGACCGCGGTCGGCGATCAGCTTGCACAGCAGTTCCTGGCGTGGCGAGCCGACCGACATGATCAACAGCTGCGCCCGATGCTGCTCGACGAACTGCAAGGTGGCCTCAACTTCCGCGGGGTTGTCGAAGAAGCCCATCGGCGGGTTGTAGTGCAGGAACGTCACCGCCGGATAGCGCTGGGTCAGTATTTCCACCACATCGGGGGTGGAGCCGACGACCGTCACGGTCCAGCCTTCGCGCTGGGCTTCGTCCATCATCGACACGGTCAGGGTGCTGCCGGGAATCGCCTCGGGCACGCCTGCGTCGAACTTGCGCAGCACCGGCATCAGTACCCGGCTGTCGCAGATCCGATAAGCGGCCCCATCGTAGGCATTGCGGAATGGCGGACTGTCTTCGAGCAGTACAACATGGTTGACGTTGGCGGTGACCACGTAACCAAAAGGCTTGTTCACGTCGCCCTTGATGGCACGGATCAGGTCCCTTTGGTCACCTTTGTAGAAATCTATCCCAAAAACTTTCATCCAGGCCGTCCTATCAGTTCTAGAATGCGTTAATGCAGCGCCGTAGAAAGGCTGCGGGAGCTTGGACGATTCGGCTTGTTCGTCTAAAGCATGTAATTGATTGTCTTCTATCCATAGGCTTAGCCGATGAACATCAAAAGGTTGTTTTCACGTGCAGAGTTCGAGCGCGCTGTACCTTTCGTGCTCAAGCCCGACCCGTTACGTCCCCGTCGCGCACTGTTGAGTGCGACGATGGCGTTGCTGTTGGGCTCTGGCGCTGCGTTCGCGGATGTGCCGATGACACAGGTCAACGTGTCGGGGGCCGAGTTCTCCGAAAACGTTTTTCCGGGCGTGGAAGGTACGCACTATTTCTTCCCGCGCGAAGGCTTCTTTGCCAACTGGAAGCGTCGTGGCGTTCAAAGCGTGCGCTTCCCGTTCAAATGGGAGCGACTGCAGCCTACGCTGGGGGGTCCGCTTGACCCTGTCTACGCCAAGCTGATCGACAAGATGCTGGTGCAGGCCGCGCAAGCGAACATGCAGGTGATCCTGGACGTGCACAACTACGGGCGCTACCGCGGCAAGATCATCGGGACCCGGGACGTCACGGTGGATCACTACAAGAACCTCATGAGTCAGATAGCGCGCCGCTGGAGCGGTTACAGCGCCCTGGCCGGCTACGACCTGATGAACGAGCCCCACGACGAATCCGATGCCATCTGGCCGACGGCCGCTCAGGCGGGCATCGATGCCATTCGGGCGATCGACAAGACCCGTCCGATCTACGTCGAGGGTCGTTCGTGGGCCAGTGCCGAGCGCTGGCCGAACTACAACAACGATCTGCTCAAGCTCAAGGACCCGTCCAACAAGCTGATCTTTTCCGCGCATATCTACCTCGATCCTGACGGCAGTGGTAACTACAAGAATCGAATTTCCGGCACATGGAATCCGGACATCGCCGTGAACCGGGTCAAACCCTTCGTCGAGTGGCTCAAGCGCAACGGCAAGAAAGGCCACATCGGCGAATTCGGCATCCCTGACAACGACCCACGCTGGCTGGACGCGGCCGAGCGTCTGCACAAGTACCTGGCCCAGCAGTGCATGCCCCTCACCTACTGGTCGAGCGGCCCCTACTGGGGTGGTTACTTCATGGCGGTCGAGCCGATCAACGGCCAGCCTCGTCCTCAATGGACAGTCATGGGCAGGTACCTCAAAGAGCCGAAGTGCAAGGCTATCGGCCCGACGTAACCGCCAGGCCCGCAGTACCGGCCGGTCGTCCCAGCGGACGATCGGCCGATTGCGAAGCCGGCACCCTCACCTGCCCGTAATACACGAATGCCGCAACCGCGAGCGCTGCGATGTTGCCGTCATACATCATGGCCGGCGACAGGAACAGATTGATCAGGTTGAAGCACATGTCGAGAACAAAGGCAGCAAGCAGGTCACCTTTGTTCCGGCACTGGCGACTGATTCTCCAGAATCCGACGAAATACACCAGAATGATCAGCGGCATGATGAAGCCGTAGCGGTACATCACGCCCAGCACACCCACGTCGGACAGGTAGAAGTAAGAGCTGTACAGGCGCGAGAAACCACCCTGCCACTGCAGCGACAGTGCGCCCATCCCCACGTACCAGTTCGCAGCCGTATCGCGCAGGATGATCGCGGTGGTATCGGCACGCACACCACCCGGCTCGGTCGCTTCCTGCACCAGGGCCATCAAACGCTCGTACTGAGCTTCGAACGGCGCTGGCATCACCATGTAGGCGACCCCGCCCACGACGATGATCGCCAGGCCCAGTTTGACCAGCACGTGCAGGTGCGCGCGGAAGATCCACAACGCGGCCAGGGTCCACACCAGCATGGTGTTACGTGTCTGCAGCACCAGCCACAGGTAGGCGGCGAACAGGCCCAGCAACAGCACCGGTACCAGCTCGATACGGCGGCGCAGGCGGTACATCAGCATCATGGCGCACAGCGAGACGTAGGAGCCGCCGATGCTGAAGCGGTCCGGACGCAGCGGATTGAGGCCGTAGTCCTTCTCGTCGACGTTGAAGGCGACCGCAGCGTTTTCCGGGACGATCTTGAAGTAGTAGAGAAAGCCGACCGCCACACATGCCAGGCCGCCGATCAGGAAACAGCGCTCGAGCTGCTCCTGGGTCGGCTGCGCCTTCAGCATCAAGTACAACGCCGGAAAGAACAGCAGGTACAGAAAGTTGCGGCGTTCTTCGAGCAGGCCGTAGAACAGTGGCTGCTCGAAGTGATACCAGGAGAACAGTGCCGACATCACCGGCAGGGCCACGCCCATGAACAGGATCCACATACTGGCCCGCGACTGCCACGGGCGTTGCCACATGGCCAGCAGCAGCACGGCCGCGCCAACCACGCCAGCCAGGTACAGCTCGCGCAGGTATGGCAAGCCTGCCAGCTTGTTGTCGGTCAGGAAAAGAAAGCCGGAGTTGACCACCACCAGCACGCACAGCAACGTGCGTGGATTGAGCAAAGCCTGGAGCATGTCCGTTACCTCGTGGACGATAGATCACTCAGCGCCATTTGAACGCCAAGCCCTCGGTGATGCCCTTGATGCCGAACTTGATGTTCTTGGCACTGCCGCGGTTCTGCAACACGGTGATCGCGCCCAGGGCGACCGCCGAGACGAAGGTGCACGCGGTCGAATGGAAGCGCTTGTTGTACATGATCGCCGCACGGTTGCGGTAGTAATGAAACATGTGGCTGCGCCCTTTGGTGCTGCCGCTGTCGCCATGACGGGCGAAGCTGTCGAGGGCCACGCGGCCATGCCAGCCCACGGCGGCGGCACGACGTTCCCAGTCCACTTCTTCGGAGTACATGAAGTAGCGGTGGTCCATCATGCCGACCTCTTCGATCACCTCGCGGCGTATCATGAGGCTCGCGCCCATCAGGTAGTCGGGCTCGGGCAAGCCGGCGGTGGCCAACTGCGCGCGGTCCATGTTCTTGCCCATCAGCTTGGTCTTGCCCAACCAGGGGAACAAGGTGCCGCCACCGACGCACTGGACCACCTGTGGGCGGTCCGAGTAGACCAGCACGGAGGCCGAGAAGCCACATTTGGGCGACTGTTCCAGGGTGTCACGCAGTGCTTCCAGGGCGCCGGGCTCGACGGTGACGTCGTTGTTGAGCAGCCAGATGTAGCGATAGCCTGCGCGCACAGCGTAGTCGATGCCCACGTTGTTGCCGCCGGCGTAGCCGTGGTTGCCTTCGTTGATGATCAACACCCGCTCGTGGGGTGTGTCATAACTGCCGGCTGAGCGCTCGTCGATCACCTGCACGTCCGGGCCGGTCGAGTCGTTGAGAAACTGCTTGAGGCGCGACACGCTGTCGTCCTTGGAATCGTTGTCGATCACCACCACCGGGACGCGGCAATGGGCGTCCAGGGCGCGGATGCAGTCGATGGTGGTATCGGCGCCATTCCAGTTGAGGATGATCGCGCACACGTCGTTGTTGGATCGGGTCATGCTTGAGCCTCCTGTAGAGTGCCACTCTGGCGGTTCTGCCAGGCACGCGCCTTGAATACGACGATCGACATCATCGCCAGATAGATGAAAATGTTTGCTGCGGCGATAGCGATCACCACCGCCAGGGCCGAGCCGCCCCACAGGGCGCCGATGGCCACCGCGCCGAAGCGTAGCGAAGTCGCGAAGACTTCGAAGCCCAGGAAGTAGGCCTGCAGGCGCAACGCCGGGATGGCGACCTCGCATGGCATCGCTGCGAACCGGGCCAGCTCTGCCAGGGCCAGCCAGCGCGCGTATTCGCCCGCTTCGTGCCACTGGGCGCCGAAGGCCAGGGTGAACAGCCATGGCCCGGCGATGACCAGAATCAGGAAGCCCGACGCACCGATCGCGGTCATCGCGCCCACGCCCTTGAGCAGCAGGCCGACCACCGCTTCACGAGCGTGCACGGCAGCGGCGATGCGCGGGTAGAAAACGCTGCCCATGGCTTTGCCGATGAAGTTGCTGGGCATGGCCAGCACTTGTAGGCACAGGGCGAAATAGCCTGCCGGTATGGCGCCGAAGAGCGAGGCCAATACCAGTGTGGGCATGTGCACCGACAGCGCGTTGATCAACACTTGCGGGGCACGGAAAAGGGGGAAGTCGCGGTATTCGCTGGCCAGTTGGCGCAGGGTCTTGCGCGGGGCCTCGTCGGCCTCGGTCGCGTCGGCCGGTGCCGGCTTGCTCATGGCCATGCCGATCAGGATCAGCAGGCTGTGCACCACGTAGTACAGCGCGCTGGTCACCACCAGCATGGTCGCGCTGTTGTTGAACAGGCCGCCGACACTGCGCATGCCGTTGTAGACCAAGGCATGGCTGGTGGCCGCGCGGGCCGTCAGGCGGTAGCGGCCATGGCGATACAGCCACTGCTGGAGCACTTCGAGGACCGCCGAGCTGAACATGACCAGCGGCAGCAGCATCAGGTACGGGGTGAGCAGTTCCAGGTTCCAGCGCTCGGCCAGCATCGGCCCCCAGAACAACAGCACGACCGCCACCAGCAGGGACACCAGCAAGGCGACCACGGTCGCCAGCTTGGCCAGGCCGCTGGCGTCGCGATGGCGTTGCGGCAGGACGATGGCCATCGACCAGGTCAGGCTGCAGGCCGGAATCAGGATGATCGTCAGGCTGAGGAAGGTACCCACCACCCCGAACGCTTCGGGGCCGTAGATCCGCATGATCACCGGGATCAGCGCCAGGTTGATCAGCTGCGCGCCGGCCGAGCCGCCGAGCGCTGTCGCCAGGTTTCGCACCATGCGGTTCTGGCGCAGTTGCTGGATCAGGCCGGGGGCCGCTGCCGGCCCCTGGCTCAAGTCGTGTTCCATCCCAGCCTCCGGGCTCAATAGATGTTCCGTGAGAACAAGGTGAACGGGGTCTTGATCAGGATCTTGATGTCCAGCCACAACGACCAGTGATTGATATAGGCCAGGTCACGCTCCAGGCGCCCCTGCATCTTGTCCAGCGTGTCGGTTTCGCCACGGAAACCGCTGACCTGGGCCAGACCGGTGATGCCCGGCTTGATGCGATGACGCGCCATGTAGGCCATCAGCTTGTCGCAGTAGTAATGGTTGTGGGCGATCGCGTGGGGACGCGGACCGACCAGGGCCATTTCGCCACGCAATACGTTGAGCAGTTGCGGCAGCTCATCCAGCGACGAGCGACGCAGGAATGCACCCACGCGGGTCACTCGCGAGTCGTTGCGGGTGGCCTGCTTGACTTCCTGGTCGTCGTGCATGCGCATCGAGCGGAACTTGAAGACGTGGATCACGGTGCCATTGCAACCGTCGCGCCCCTGGCGGAAGAACACCGGGCCTGGCGAGGACAGCTTCACCGCCACTGCGCAGGTGATCAGCACCGGTGCCAGGACCACGATCGCCAGCAGTGCCAGGCTGCGGTCGATCAGATCCTTGGCCATGGCAGCGGCCGGGTGCGAACTCAACGGCGTTTCGTTGAGGTAGATGGCCGGGAACTGTTCGATCTGCGAGATCGACTGGTTGAGCAGCATCATGCTGCCGAAGTCCGGCACCCAGACCACGTCCACGGCCAGGTCGAGCAGGTCGACGTAGATCGATTCGATCTGCACCATGCGATCCAGTGGCAAGGCGATGTACACCCGGCGCACCTGTTCGCGCTGGACGATATCGCGCAGCTCGTCGAAACCACCCAGGTGCGGCACGCCCGGCACCGGCACCCAGTCGGCATCGACTTCGGCGTCGGGCGCGATCACGCCCAGCACCGGAACGCGCGGCTTGAGCTGACGAGCCAGCTTGCCGGCCAGTTCCCCGGCGCCGATGATCACTGCCTTGCGTTCGTTCTTGAGCCGCTGGTTATGGCGGTTGAGCAGGAAGCGCAAGGGAATGAACGTCGCCGCCTGGGCCAGGAAGCCGTAGACGATCAGCTTGACAGCCATGCCTGGCGCAAGGCTCTGCGGACTGCCGCTGAGGTAGATGACCACGGCCAGCGCGGCGACCAGGGTCAGCCAGCCGCCGAGCAGGCGCAGCAGGCCGCTCAGGTAGTTCAGGCGTTTGTGGTAGACGTGCAGGAAGCTGTAGACCGGAACCGAGGCAAGCACCCCGATCATCATCAGCACGCGGTACTGCGGCGGGAATTCATTGAAGTGTGCGTACAGCACACTGAATGTGAGCGCGCATGCCAGAGCGGCACCCGCGAGCCACATGGTCCAGAACGTCAGGCCCCGGCGGTTTACCATCGGGTGCAAGCGAGGCGCAATCATGGAAGTTTCCTCAGCAGACAAATGCGGCGTGGATTGGCATTTTCCGTAACGCGGCCAGCCGGGCGCACTGCTCGCCCCAAGGGGTGAGCGGCGCGGCTGCAAGGTCGGAAAGGTTTATTGGGCCGGGGCTGCCGGCAGGTAATCGTAGTAGTGGTCGCGACGCTGACCGGGCTCGGGACGCGAGACCTGGTTGAGCACCACGCCGGTGATCGGCGCGCCGGTCTGCAACAGCTGACCGATGCTCTTGCGCACCAGCGGCATGCTCGTGGCCTCGGACTTGATCACGTAGATCACCGAATCGGCCATGCCACACAGCAGTGCCGCGTCGCTCACCGACTGGCTGGCCGGGGTGTCGAGGATCACGCGGTCGTAGCGGTGACGTGCCCATTCCAGGAAGGTCTGCATGCGCGTGCTGGCCAGCAGTTCCTGCGGGTTGTAGGGCATTTCACCGGCGCAGATCACGTCCAGGCTACCGATGCTCTGCAGGCAGTCATCGACGCCCGCCTTGCCGGCCAGCAACTCGGCCAGGCCGATGTGGTGAGCGTCCAGGCCCAGGTTGGTGGCCACTTTCGGACGGCGCAGGTCGGCTTCCACCAGCAGCACGCGTTCGACACGAGCCATGGCACCGGCCAGGTTGATGGCCAGGGTGGTCTTGCCTTCGCCCGGCGTGGTCGAAGTCAATACCAGGGTCTTGCGACGGACATCGTCGTCGTTGAGCATCACGCCGGTGCGCAGGGTCCGTACGGCTTCGGCGAAAGCCGCGTCGTCGTTGCGCTCGAACTGGCGATGGATGCGCGAGCGGTTGCGGCGCTTGAGCATCGGCACCACGCTGAGCACCGGCAGGTGCAGATTGCGTTCGACGTCGGCGCTGTTCTTGAAGCTGTTGTTCCAGGCTTCACGCAGCAGGGCAATGGCGCAACCGGCAATCAGCGACAGCAGTGCAGCCAGGACCACCAGAATGGCCTTGCGCGGCGTGGTCGGGAACAGCGGAGCGATGGCCGGATCGACCACGCGGGCATTGCCCGAGACCAGGTCGGCGGTCGCCATGGTTTCGCGCAGCTTGGTCATGAAGGTGTTGTACACGTCACGGTTGCTGTCGACGTCACGCTGCAGTTCACGCAGGGCGAACTCCTTGCGGGAGATGTCCTGGATTTCCTGCTTGTTGCTGTTGAACGAGGAGCGCAGTGCGTTCTCGTTGTCCTGCGCCAACTGATAGTTGTGCTGCAGGCCGGCGACGACCTGGCTCACCTGGCTGCGCAGGCTGGCCTGGGCGGCTTGCAGTTCGGAGCGTGCGGCAACCATCTGCGGGTGTTTGTCACCGTAGCGCTGGCTGTACTCGTCGACACGCGCCTGGGCGGTGGCGGCGACGGCCTGGAACTGCTGGATCACTGGGTTGTTGATGACCGCAGGCACGCTGGACAGGTCCAGGTTGCCGCCGCGGGCCAACAGACCCTGCACCTGACGGTACTGGCTCTGGGCATCGGCACGTTCGCGGCGCGCATCGACCAGACGGTCGCTGGTGCGAGCCAGCTCGTTGGCGGTGATGGTGGCAACGCCGCCGACGTCGACCAGGCCCTGGCCATCGCGGTAGGCCTGCAGTTTGCTTTCAGCCTGCTGCAGTTGGGTACGCAGTTCCACCATGCGGGTGTTCATCCAGCGGCTGGCGTTCAGCGATTCCTGCTGCTGCGAAGACTGGCGGCTTGCGAGGTAGCCCTGAGCCAGGGCGTTGGCGGTAGCCGCGCCGGTTTCGGCGTCTGCCATGGTCACGCCGATGCTGACCAGATGGCTCTTGCCGACGACCGTCACGCTGGTGCGCTGACGCAATTCCATCACCGCGCTGTTGAAGGCCTGCTCGTCGGTGTAGTTCAGCTCCTGGTGCCAGCTCTGCGGGAACCAGTCGGCATGCCAGTTGGACAGTTGCGCCTTGATCTTGGACAGACGCGAGGCTTTCTGGCGTGGGTCCAGTTCTTCATGGTGCGACAGGTCCAGCTCACGCACGGCGCGCTCGGCCACTTCGCGGCTCTGGATCAGGCCCATCTGGGTCTGCAGGTAGTCGCTGTTGGGATCCGGACGGTCCGGCGTCTGCTGGAAGGTGATGACCTGGTTGCCACTGGGCTCGATCACCAAGGTGGCGACGGAGCGATAGGTCGGCGTCATGTTCAGCGCGTAGATCACGGCGGCAGCGGTGCCCACGGCGAAGACGCCGAGGATCATGCCGCGGCGACGCCACAGCGTGCGCCACAGTTTACGCGAGTCCAGTGCGTCGCGATCTTCCGGCGCGGGCGAGGCCTGCCATGGGGCCATGCCCTGGCTGTTTCTTACGGCAATCTGGCTCATCTTAGAAGAACCCCTGATCAATAGTGATGGTGTCGCCCGGTTCTACCGGTGTTGCCAACTGGGCCGGCTTGGCGCTGCCGCCGCGGTTGATGTTGATGCGGTTGACCGAAGCACGCTCGGTCAGACCGCCCGCCAGAGCGATGGCGCGGTCCATGGTCAGGCCCGGCTTGTAGGGATAGCCGCCCGGCGCCTTGACTTCACCGCCGATGTAGAAAGGACGGTATTCGACGACGCTCACGGTCACTTTCGGATCCTTGAGGTAATCACCGCTCAGGCCCTTGGTGATGACCCGCTCGATCTCGTCGGTGGTCTTGCCCAGCGCTTTCACGTTGCCCAGAAAGGGGTACGAGAAGGTCCCGGAATCGTTGAGGTGGACTTCTTCGTTGGTCAGGTCAGGTTCACCCAGGACGGAGACCCGGATGACGTCGCCCGAAGCGAGTTTGTAGGCATCGGCCTGGGCTCCCAGGCTGAACAGTGCCAGTACGACGATCAATGCTTGCTTGAACATGGTGGCTTCTCCCCTTTGGGTCAGGTTCACAGGGACAGCTTGAGGCTGAGCAGGTAGATGTTGCGAACGTAGTCTTCGCTGTCCACGTTCGAGTTGTTGTCCACGCGGTTGTAGCCCAGGGAAACCTCGGCCCAACGGCTGGCGGTGTAGATGATCTCGGCACCCGCGGCATTCTGGGTGTCGTCACGACCACCCGTGCCCAGGTACTCGCGCTGTGCGTGGCGATAGTTGACGTCGGTGGCGAAGAACGACGACCAGCTGTGGCGCCAGCCCAGGCGGCTGCTGGTCACGTGCACGGTGTTGGCACCGTCGTCACCTTCGTCGAAGGCGCGGCGCATGTTCACCGAGATGGTGGAATAGGTGCGTGGCTTGTAGTCCATGCCCACTTCCCAGGTGCCGCTGCCGTAGTCGTTGCTCTGCGAGCTTTCGAAATCCTTGCGCTCGTAACCGGCGCGGGCGGTACCGCTGAGCTTGGCGGTGACGTCACGGTCGATACCGAACAGCACGCGGTTGCCCTTGCTGTTACGGCGGTCGAAGTCCAGGTAGTCGTAGTCGACGTGGTCCAGCTGGACCAGGGCGCGGGTGCTGCCGCCCAGGCGATGGAACCAGGTACCGCTGACGCTGGTGGCGTCGTATTCCTTGTCGTCGTTGATGCCATCGGCGTTGCGATAGCGCTGCTGACGGTAGCCGCCACCCAGCTCGATCTGGTTCATGGCGCTGAGGGCGCCGAAGGTGTACTTCAAGCGACCGCCCTGACGGGTGTACTTGTCGTTCTCGCGCTCGTCGGCGGAGTCGACGGTTTCTTCGCCGCGCTTGTAATCGAGCGTAGCGTCGAGGCGATTGCGCGAATCGAAGGCCCAGATACCGCTCAGCTCGGCATCGTGGTCGATGTGGCTGGCGTCGGCGTGGTCCAGATAGGTCTGGCTGTCGGCCGAGTACTGGAACTTGTAGCCGGTGTTGCGGGTTTCGCGGGTAAACAACAGGGTCGGCTTGACCGAGGTGATCCAGGACGCGTCCTCATTGCGATCCACGGCGCGAAAGTTGTCGTCGTAGCGTTCGCTTATCTCCAGTGTCGGAGTGAAGTTCACGGGGCCCAACTCGACCTTTGCCGGTTCCAACGCCCAAGCGCTCAAGGGCCAGGGCGCCAGCGCCAGGCATGCCATCCACTGTTGTTTATTCATATCCATTCCCACTGCGTAATTCGGGTAGACGCCAGAGGCGCCTAGAAAGAAAAGCCGATTTCATTGCGTCGCAGATCGGCCTCGACCATCATCCGGCACAGCTCTTCGAGGCTGGTCTGCGGCTGCCAACCCAGCACTTCACGCGCCTTGGCCGGGTCACCGATCAACAGATCGACTTCGGCCGGACGGTGGAACATCGGGTTGACCTTGACCAGCACCTTGCCGGTCGCGCGGCAGGTGCCGCATTCCGAATCATCCTTGCCCGACCAGTCCAGGCTGATGTCCACAGCCTTGAACGCCATGCTGACGAAGTCGCGCACGGTTTCGGTACGGTTGGTGGCCAGCACGAAAGTGTCCGGCTCATCGGCTTGCAGCATGCGCCACATGCCTTCCACGTATTCCTTGGCGAAACCCCAGTCGCGCTTGGCGTCCAGGTTGCCCAGTTCGAGCACGTCGAGCTTGCCCAGCTTGATCTTGGCTACGCTGTCGGTGATCTTGCGGGTCACGAACTCACGGCCGCGCAGAGGCGACTCGTGGTTGAACAGGATTCCGCTGGTCGCGAAGATGCCGTAAGACTCGCGGTAGTTGATGGTCATCCAGTGGGCATACAGCTTGGCGACGCCGTACGGGCTGCGCGGGTAGAACGGCGTGCTCTCGATCTGCGGAATCGCCTGCACCTTGCCGAACATCTCGGAGGTGGACGCCTGGTAGAAGCGGATCTTCGGGTTGACGATGCGGATCGCTTCAAGCAGGTTGACCACCCCTACCCCGGTGATCTCGGCCGTGGTCAAAGGCTGCTCGAAGGACACGCCGACAAAGCTCTGCGCCGCAAGGTTGTAGACCTCGGTCGCCTCGGTGTTCTGCAGCAGGCGAATGCTGGCCGACAGGTCGGTGAGGTCATACTCGACCAGGTGCAGGTTGGCATGAGTCGCGACACCGAGCTCTTCCAGACGCCAGAAGTTCACCGAACTGGTGCGGCGGTAGGTCCCGTAGACGGTATAGCCTTTTTCCAACAAGAGCTGCGTCAGATACGCCCCATCCTGGCCGGTTACACCGGTGACAATCGCTTTCATGCAAATCTCCAGAGTCTTTGGTAAGCAATAACAACCAGTGCAACGCCCGACGGTACATCCGGAGGAGCTGACCTTGGACAAGCTATTGCAGCAAGGTTCAGTACGGACATCGTATAAGCGTGGCATTGGCGCAAAATAAATCAGGTACACGTCCTGCCCAGCACTGTGAGGCGCTGCAACTGTGGTGTACCCAAGGCATTGGCGATCGTGTGCGTCCTGTTCGGTCGCTCTTTGTCAGTGCCGACTCTGGGGCGGCATCGGTAAGGCGAGGTGATACTAGGTGTCGAAACTCCGGCAGTGCAAGCTGAGTGCTATTACCCGCCTCCAAATAAATAACAACCCGGGTGATTTTTTATAAAAACGTTGTAGATCAATAGGTTATATATTCTGTAATGATGGCGCCAAATATCTGCAGGCCCATGGTGTTATTTTTATTGGCGCCAATAAACATTGGCTCAGCAATGCAAGTCGAAAGTCCGTCGAGGCGCGACGGTTCATTGGCGAAACGGTACCAACTTCGTGTGTGGCTCAGGTGCAGCCCACGGTTGGCGAGGTCCGCAATGATTGGAGCAGGTCACCATGTGCAACACGCACGAAACAGGTTTGTTAAAAAATGGCTTCATACCCATCCGAGTCGTTCTGGATAAACGCCAGTAAACCGACTTGCAGGCTGCTTGGTCATTGCACAGCGCCCAGTCGCGCCGCTTGCTTCGCGTAGGCTGACATGCTGGTATCAGCACCCGTTTGGCTGCTGCAGTGGCCCATTGGTTAACACAAGGAAGTCCTGTGTCATCGTCTGAATCTGTAAAACGTTGGTGGGTGCTGGTCGCGGTCATGATGGTGTTTCTGCCGGTGGTGCTGGACGTGACCATCCTGCACGTGGCGATCCCGTCACTGACCTTGGCCTTGCAGGCCACCGGCACCGAAGTGCTGTGGATCATCGACATCTATCCGCTGCTCATGGCCAGCCTGCTGATTCCCATGGGCACCCTCGCCGACCGGATCGGCCATCGGCAACTGCTGATCACCGGGCTGTGCATCTTCAGCCTGGGTTCGGTACTGGCCGCCTTCTCGCCCAACGTCGCAGCCTTGATTGCCGCGCGGGCGTTCATGGCGTTCGGCTCGGCAATGATCATTCCCTGCACCTTGGCCATCCTCCGCCAGACCTTCGACGACGAGCGCGAGCGGGCGCTGGCGTTGGGTATATGGGGCGCGACCGGTTCGGCAGGCGCGGCCATCGGGCCCTTGGCGGGCGGCGCTTTGCTGGAGCATTTCTGGTGGGGCGCGGTGTTTCTGGTCAACGTGCCAGTGATGATGATCGTGATGCCGCTGGTGCTCAGGCACGTACCCCGTACCTCGATCACCGGCGACGGCAACTGGACCATTGGCCAAGCCTTGATCCTCATGCTCGGTATCATGGCCTCGGTCTATGCGCTCAAGTCGGGGTTCAAACCTGGCAGTTCGGCGTCGCTCACCACGGTGTCGGCAGTTTTGGGCCTGGGCATGCTGGGCTGGTTCGGGCACAAACAGTTGCATGCCGCGCGACCGATGCTGGATCTGAGTCTGTTCCGCTCGCCGGCGATCAGCGCCGGAGTGGTCATGGCGCTGGTGGTGATGGGTGCCTTGGCGGGGGTGGAATTGATGCTGGCGCAGGAGCTGCAATTCGTCCTCGGACAGACGCCGTTGCAGGCTGGGATGTTCCTGTTGCCTTTGATGATCGCCTCGGCGATCGGCGGGCCCATGGCGGGGTTGCTGCTGCGCGCCATCGGTCTGCGCTGGGTCGGCAGTCTGTCACTGGGCGCCGCCAGCGCGAGCCTGGCGGGCTTGGCCATGGCTGACCTGCACCAGAGCGGATGGGCGGTGATCGGGCTACTGGTGGTCCTCGGCCTGTCCCTGAGCATCGGCCTGACGGCGTCCTCGGTGGCGATCATGAGCAGCACCCCGCCGCACAAGGCGGGCTCGGCCGGCGCACTGGAAGCCACCAGCTATGACTTGGGTACGGGCCTTGGGATCACCGGCTTCGGCCTCGTGCTGGGCAGCGGCTACGTCCGCTCGATCCGATTGCCCGATGGCTTGCCGCCGGAAATCGCCGAGAGCGCCCGGCAGTCGATCGGCGAAACCATGAGTGCAGCGAAGACCCTGGAAGGTCAACAGGCGGCTGATCTGGTCGCGGCCGGTCAAGCGGCGTTCAGCACCTCGCACAGTCTGGTACTCATGTCCGCCGCGACATTGATCGGCATCCTGGCCGTGGTCATCTGGGTAACATTGCAGCGCCACGGGCACAGCCACAGCCAGACTCCCTGACCGCAAGGCACGCCCCCATCCACTGCGATCCCTGTAGCAGCGGCGCAAGCCGCGTCCGGGTGCACCGCGTTGTTCCAGGCGAACCGCGTCCACCGCCGAGGCGGCTCGCGCCGCTGCTACAGGAGCGCCGCGTCCGGGGGCGCCGCGTTACCGATGCCGTGCTCCGAAGCTCTCGCGGTAGAAGGACGGCGCCAGGCCAACGGTCCTGCGAAACGCTACCCGGAAACTTTCCGCGGAGGTGAACCCACAACGTTGAGCTATCTGTTCGGTGTCGAGCCCACTGGTTTCGAGCAACGAACGGGCTCTGGCCATTCGTTCGTGCTGCAGCCAGGCTTTGGGCGTCATGCCGGTCGCGTCATTGAAGCGCCGCAGAAACGTGCGTTCGCTCATCAGCGCCTTGGCGGCCATCTGTGGAATCGTCAACGGTTTATCCAGATGTTCGCGAACCCAATCCAGGACCACGGCCAAGTCGTGCCGCGGGGCCTGGGCGACCGGCGCGGCAATGAACTGCGCCTGCCCACCACCGCGCTGTGGCGCCATGATCAGCCGACGCGCCACGGTATTGGAAACGTGAGCGCCAAAATCCCGCTCGACCAAATGCAGGCAAGCATCGATGCCCGCCGCACTGCCTGCCGAGGTGATCACCTGCCCGCTGTCCACATAGAGCACCGAGGAATCGACAGCGATGCCCGGAAACCGCCGCGCCAACTCGTCGCTGTAGCGCCAATGGGTGGTGGCCCGCTTGCCATCCAGCAACCCAGCTGCGGCCAGCACAAAGACACCGGAGCAGATCGACAGCAGGCGCGCACCCCGTGCGTGCGCCTTGCGCAGCTCCACAAGCAGGGCCTCGGGCGGTGGCTCATCGCGACTGCGCCATCCGGGGACGATGATGGTACGCGCCTGGGCCAGCACCTCCAGCCCGGAATCGGCGCCGACAACAAAGCCGCCCGTCGCACGCAGCGGCCCCGGATCGACGGCAACGATGCGATGCGCGTACCAGGCGAAATCGAATTCCGGCCTGGGCAAGGCGAATATCTCGATGGCAATGCCGAATTCGAAGGTGCACAGACCATCGTAGGCCAGGATGGCCACCAGTCCGGGGATGTCTTGCATTGGCGGAAAATTACCGGTCGATGTCGAGTGCGCCACTGTAGCTCAAACTCTGCCCTCCCTTAAAGTGATGTCACACGAACCTTGAACGGAGCCACCTGATGCCAAGCCTGATCACTGAATACCCGGCGGCCAGCGCCGAGCAAGCCCTGGCCCACTTCAGCCAGCGGCTGCGCTTTGAAACCGATTGCTCCGATGTCTACCACAGCCAGCAGGCGGGCCAGGTGGACTATGTCCTGGTGGATGTTCGCAATGCCACTGCATTCGCCGCCGGCCACGTGCCAGGCGCGATCAACCTGCCAACCCGCACGATCACGCCCGAGCGCCTTGCCGCATTTCCGGCCAACAGCCTGTTCGTCGTCTATTGCGCCGGGCCGCATTGCAATGGCGTACACCGCGCAGCGGCGCGATTGGCCGGTCTGGGCTACTTGGTCAAGGAGATGATCGGCGGCATCACCGGTTGGCTCGACGAAGGTCTCCCGCTTGGCCGAGCGGATGAGCAACCCGTGGCGACGACAACGGTCACGTCGTGCGCCTGCTGAGCGCCTTCAGATGCCGCTGAACCAGTTATAGCCCTGATCTTCCCAGTAGCCGCCGGGGTAGTCGTTGCTGACGAAGATTTCGACGATGTGCTTGGGGTTCTTGAAGCCCAGTTTGGTCGGCACCCGAACGCGCAACGGGTAGCCGTATTCGGGCGGCAGAGCGACCTCAGCGTAATCCAGGGCGAGCAGCGTCTGCGGGTGCAGCGCGGTGGGCATGTCCAGGCTGGAGTAGTAGCGGTCGGCGCACTTGAAGCCGACGAACTTGGCCGTGGTGTCGGCACCGATGTGTTCCAGGAAGGTTTTCAGCGGCACCCCACCCCACTGGCCGATGGCGCTCCAGCCTTCGACGCAGATCAGGCGAGTGATGTCGGTGCGCTGAGGCAGCTTGCGCAGGCCTTCCAGGGTCCAGGGTGCCTTGTCGCGGACCAGGCCGGACACGGCGAGGGAATAGCCCGGTAGGTCGATATCGGGAATGTCGTCTTCGCCGTAGAACGCGTTGAACGGGAACGGCTGGGTCATCTGCGCCTTGCTGTAGGTGGGTGCCAACCGCTGGCCGCTGAACAGCCAGGCCTGCACGCGATCGTTCCAGCGCGACATGGCCCACAGCACTTTGTCGACCTGATCGCCGTCCTGAAGGTTGCAGCCGCTGAGCATCGCCATGGCGCCGACGGTCAGGCCGCCACGCAAGAAGTGCCGGCGCTGGAGGTTTTCCAGCTGAGTGCGCTGGGCAGGCTCGAGTCTGATCGGAGCGCTGCGTCGGGGTTTGGGTTCATTCATGGTCAGTCTTCCCGGTGTTCAGCGGTCGTACGCCGCCGGTGATCATCGGTGGTAGGGTCTTGGGCACCAGCAGCACCAGGACCAAGTGCACGATCACGAACGCGCCGATGGCCGACATCGCCGCGAAGTGCACATAGCGGGCGAAGTCATAGCCGCCCAGCAGAGCGACCAGTTCCTGGAACTGAATGGGCTTCCAGATGGCGACGCCGGAAATCAGGATCAGCACGCCAGCCGCCAGCACCAGCCAGTACATCAGGCGCTGCACGGCGTTGTAGACGCCCTTTTCGTGGGCCAGTCGCAGGCGCAGGGCGTCGCGCAGATCACGCTTGACCGCGCTGGGGGTCACCGGTAGCAGGTCGCGCTTGAAGTGGCGGCTGCCCAATCCGTAGAGCACATAAATGAGGCCGTTGATCACCAGCAGCCACATCACCGCAAAGTGCCAGGCCAGTGCGCCGCCCAGCCACCCGCCCAAAGTGAACGAGGGCGGGAAGCGGAACGCGAACAAGGGGGAGGCGTTGTAGATGCCCCATCCACTCATGAACATGCAGGTCATGCCAAAGGCATTGATCCAGTGGGTGAGACGTACCGTGAGTGAATGTATGCGTTGCACGGCCATGGAAAGGGCCTCCCCTGTTTAAAAAACCACTGCCCCTGGTGGGAGCGCTGTCCATGTGGGAGCCCTGCCATTGTGGGAGCACCCCCCCTTGTGGGGGAAACCTGCCCTTGTGGGAGTACTACTGTCCCTTGTGGGAGCGGGCTCTGCCCGCGAAGCAGGCGCCGCGGTATGGCTGAAGCATCGCGGCGCCTGCTTCGCGGGCAGAGCCCGCTCCCACAGAGGTCCTCCTCAGAGAGATCCTCCTTACAGAGATCCTCCTCACAGAGACCCTTCTCACAGAGCCCCCCCTCACAGAGATCTTCCCCACAGGGAACCCGCTCACTCAGGGGCCTGGCACCTATGAGGTGAGCATGTCCCGCCGCTTACATCGGCGGCTGGAAGCCGTCCTTGCCTACGGCCACACCGCGTGCGGTCTTGCCGTCATCGGCTGGGAACACGACGATCTTGGCGCCCTTGACCAACTGCTCCGCCTTGCCCGCTTCGACGTAGGCGATCGGCACGTCTTCAGGCACCACCACCTGCTTCTCGCCGCCTTTGTAGTTCACGGTCATGGTACGGCCGTTGGTCTGGGCCAGCTTGCCCACGGTACCGTTGGTCATGGTGCCGGTAGTGCCGTCGGCGTTTTCCCAGCCGTAGTGCCCTTCGCCGCTGCCCTTGAGGCTAGGTTCGAAGACCGTCACTTCCAGCGCCTTCAAGGTGCCGTCCGCCTGGGGCGTGGCGGCCGAGCCGATGAAGCTGTCGGCCTTGATCGAATCGATGTTGGCCTTGGACACCAGGCGGATGCCGGTCTTGTCGGTCAGGCCGATGGTCTGATGCGCACCGCTGCGGGTGGTGAAGGACAAGGTGTTGTTGTCAACGCCATCGACCGTGCCCCGCATTGGTTTCACGACTGGCATGTCCGCAGCCGACGCCATCACGGCGGCACTGAGCAGCAACGTGCCGAGGGTGGTCGACAGGGCAGTTTTGATCTTCATCGGTACGACTCCTTGCGATAGGTGTGCATGCATCCTCGGCCCTCCATCGGTACGCGTGCATGACCGGGCGATGACATTTCTGTCATTCAAGCAACGACGCTATCGATGACATGAATGTAACCGACAGCGTCGTGCCGCTCGTTTAGACTGCACGGCGCGGGCCCCGTTCGCCGCGCAGTCTGAACCCCGAACCGTCAACGCCCCAGCGAGCCTGATCGATGCACATCCTGTTGATCGAAGACGACATCAAGACCGGCGAGTACCTGAAAAAAGGCCTTGGCGAGTCCGGCTACAACGTCGACTGGGCGCAGCACGGTGCCGACGGTTTGCACCTGGCCCTGGAAAATCCCTATGACCTGCTGGTGCTCGACGTGATGCTGCCCGGCATCGACGGTTTCCAGATCATGGAAGTGCTGCGCGCCCGGCAGGCCGTGCCGGTGCTGTTCCTGACCGCCCGCGACCAGTTGCAGGACCGCATTCGCGGTCTGGAACTGGGCGCCGACGACTACCTGGTCAAACCCTTTTCCTTCACCGAACTGCTGCTGCGCATCCGCACCATCCTGCGTCGCGGCAGCGCCCGTGAAGCCGATCGATTCCATCTGGCTGACCTCGAACTGGACCTGCTGCGCCGTCGAGTGACCCGGCAGCAGGAGGTGATCACCCTGACCAACAAGGAGTTCGCCCTGCTGCACCTGCTGCTGCGCCGCGAAGGGGATGTACTGTCGCGAACCCAGATCGCTTCGGAGGTGTGGGACATGAATTTCGACAGCGACACCAATGTGGTCGACGTCGCGGTCAAGCGTCTGCGCAGCAAGATCGACCAACCGTACCCGGTCAAGCTCATCCACACCGTGCGCGGCATCGGCTACGTCTGCGAGGTGCGCGCATGCAACGCCGACGCCCAGCATCCCTGACCCTGCGCTCGACCCTGGCCTTTTCCCTGGTGGCGATGCTCACCGTGGCGGGCGCCGGCTGGTACCTGTACGAGTCGATGAAGACGTCGGTACTTGCGCGCAGCGACAACGCCGTGCTCGGGCGGCTCGATCACTTTCGCAAACTGCTGCACTACGATCTGACCCTGGACAAGCTCTCGAGCAGCCCGCAGATCTTCCAGAACATGCTCGGCAGCGAAGACGACATTTTCGTCATCGCCGAAGTCGGTCAGCCACCGGTGATCCAGGTCAACCCGCTGCGCGCGACCCTGCCGCCCCTGCCCGAGGTGGCCCAGGACGCCGTGCCCACCGCGTCCGACCTGCGCACCGGTACGGCGCCGTCCGGCATACCGCTGCGCGCCGCGAGCGTCTTGACCACGTCCGGCGGGCGCGAGGTGAAGCTCACCGCCGCGCACATCATGGTCAAGGAAATGGCCATGCTCGGCGAGTTCCGCCAGCGCATCTACCTGGCCGTGGGCATGGCCTTTCTGCTCACCGCCTTGCTCGGCTTCGTCCTGCTGCGGCGCGGCTTGCGGCCGTTGCGCGAGATGGCGGCGCACGCCACCGACATCTCCCCTGCCCGCCTGCACAGCCGCATGAGCAGTGACAACACGCCCGTCGAACTCCAGCAACTGAGCGACGCCTACAACGCCATGCTCGATCGTCTGGCCGAGGGCTACCAACGGCTGACCCAGTTCTCCGCCGACCTGGCCCACGAGATCCGCACCCCGGTAGGCTCGCTGATGGGCCATTGCCAGGTCGCCTTGCGCCAAGGCCGCAGCGCCGACGAGTACCAGGCGCTGCTGGCATCGAACCTTGAGGAGCTGGAGCGGATTTCACGCATCGTCGAAAGCATCCTGTTCCTGGCACGCGCCGAAGACACCCAAGCCGTGGTGCAGCGTCAGCCGCTGCAGGTGCACGACGAACTGGAACGGGTGACCGAGTATTTCGAGGGGCTTGCCGAAGAGCGCAGGATTCGTCTGTCGATTGCAGGCGACGCCACCCTGAACGCCGATCCGTTGCTGCTGCGTCGGGCCTTGAGCAACCTGGTGGCCAACGCCATCCGCTATGCCGACCCGCACAGCGAGGTGCAGATCGACGTGGCGTCGACGCCGACACAGTGCGTGATCAACGTAGAGAATCAGGGCCCTGCGCTGGACCCGGCAACGCTGACCCACCTGTTCGACCGGTTCTATCGCGGCGATGCGTCGCGTCAGCACAACTCGGACTCCAACGGCCTGGGCCTGGCTATCGTCGCGGCGATCATGCAACTGCACGCTGGTGAAGCCAGCGTCAGCCAGCCGCAGCCCGGACGCATCCGCTTCGCCCTGAGCTTTCCAGTCTTGGGCAGGGCCTGAAACGGGCCTATTCAGGTTTCTTCCGGGCGCGAAAGGCCGCCACTTTCATGCGATTGCCGCAGGTCGCCATGCTGCACCAGCGGCGCCGATGCGATTTGCTCAGGTCATGGAACAGCAGTATGCAGTCATGGGCCTCGCACTGGCGCACGAACTCGAACTTGTCACCGGTAACCAGGCTGACCAGCGCGTCGGCCACCGGCCACAGCAGGCTTGCCGGACCAGCATCCCTGGGCCGGGTGGCGACACGAAACGCCTGGGCTGCATCCTCCCAGCGCAAATAGCTAACCGGACGCCCTGCTTCCAATACCTGATTGACCATCGAGGGATCGGCTTCCACCCCCGCCATCGCTGCCTCCAGCACCGCCCTGGAATTGCTACGCAGGGCGTGGGCCTGAGCCAATAGCCCATCGAAAACCTCGGGGCTATCCTGCGCGGCGAGCAGCCCTGCCGACTCAAGCCACGTCAGCACATCCTCATCGTCGCGCAGGCAGTCGTGGCGGTGCTCGCCGACACCGTACTCGGTATTGAGGAAATCCAAGGCGATATTGTCCGCCACAAAAAGCGTATCGGGCGCGGTGCGGGTCGAGCTCATGATGACCTGTAACTCATTAAATGTGTTTGACAGGTTACCAAATTAGTTCGTAACCTTCAAATACACACATAACAGGTTACACAAGGAGGCATCATGACTACGCCTACATCCACAGCCGCTGCCGCGCTTGCCGCTTCGTTGCTCATCGGCGGTACCCAGGCCGCCCAAGCCGACGACACCGTCCACTACCGCCACGAGCAGGTCGGCGACGTGAAGGTGTTCTATCGCGAGGCGGGCAACCCCAGCGCGCCTACCGTGTTGCTGCTGCACGGCTTCGCCGCCTCGTCGTTCATGTTCCGCGACCTGATCCCGCAGTTGGCCGACCGCTACCACGTGATCGCCCCAGACCTGCCCGCGTTCGGCTTCACCGAAGCGCCCGCCCGGGGGCAGTACGCCTACACCTTCAGCCAGCTGGCGCAGACCATCGGCCAGTTCACCGAACAGCTGAAGCTGGAGCGTTACGCGCTGATGGTCCATGACTACGGCGCGCCGGTGGGCTGGCGCCTCGCCGTGGCTCACCCGGAGCGCGTGACCGCGATCATCTCGCAGAACGGCAACGCCTATGAGGAAGGTCTGGGCGCCGGATGGGCGCCGATTCAGACGTACTGGCGCGAGCCTACGCAGGCGCACCGCGACGCCCTGCAGGACTTCCCGACACCGGCGTCGATCAAATGGCAGTATCTGGAAGGTGTCAGCGACCCCAGTGTGGTCTCGCCGGACGGCTACACACTGGAAGGCCTGCAGATCTCACGCCCCGGCAATGCCGACATCCAGCTCGATCTGGTGCTGGACTACGCCTCCAACGTGGCGATGTATCCCGAGTTCCAGGCGTACTTCCGCCAGTACCAGCCGCCTCTGCTGGCAGTCTGGGGCAAGCACGATCCGTTCTTCCTTCCGGCGGGCGCCGAGGCCTGGAAGCGTGACCTGCCCAAGGCGGACATCCGGTTCTACGACACCGGGCACTTCGCTCTGGAAACCCACGGACGGGAGATCATCCCGGTGATCCGGGAGTTTCTGAACGAGCACCTGAAGTAACGGCGCTACTACAGGTCCTGCGGCTGAAAGCGCACTGCCAGTGTGTCGGCGCGGACCTTGGTGGCCTTCAACAGGCACATCTGAGCGTTGATCCGGTCGAGCGTGCCGCCCGTTAGGCCCGCCTCGACGGCGCAGTCGGCGTCGCGAAACTGGATCCACAGCCGCTGCGCATCGCGCATCGCCGTGCGCTTGGTGCCTTCAAGGGTCTTCATGCCGGCCTGGTAGTTGGCATTCAAGCGTGCGTCCTGACGCTTGGTCTCGTCGGCGGCGCAGCTGACCATGCCGGTGGTGGAACTGTTGCTGTCCATGCAGGTGGTGTACGCCGAGCTGTAGTCGGACGCCGAAGTGGAACCTTCGGCCGAAGCCAGGGTGGCCTGGCCTGCGCAGAGCGACAGCAACGCAGCAGTGAGCAAAGGCTTGCAGAGGGGTGTCATAAAAGACCTTTCGAATTCGTGAAAAGGTCTGGATCTTACCAGCCCCCACCCTCCAAGGATCCCACCCATGCTTTACATCGTTTTACTTGGCGGCAAGCACCCCAGAGCGCGCATCGAAGTGCACGACATCGCCTGCGCGGTCGCCGACAGCCTGGAGGCCAGCTACCCGCAATTGCGCGCCGACTGGTTCGGTACTCAGAAAGGCTTGCACATCGATGCCTGGATGGCTGTGGACGGCGTCGAGCAATGGAAGGTCGAATTCAGCCCGCTGGCACCGGCTGCGGGCATGCCGCGCCTGTATGTGATCAATCTGGGCGGGTACGAGGCGCGCTCGTTCGGCGAAGCGCACCACTACGTGCTGGTGGTGGCGCAAAACGCTCGCGATGCCAGAAACCGCGCCCGGCGGCTGTACCTGGAGCAGTGGCGCCAGCCCCACACCGACGCCGTCCTGGATGTGGACGATTGCGTACCGATCGAGCAGGTGGGTGGCCACTACGTGCACCTGGTCGAAGGGCCTCATCGGGGCGTCGAGCAGCGCAATGAGTACATCGTGCTGCCGGCGGGCTGACCGGAGGCTGGGGTCCGGATCACCCGAGAATGAACTTGTGACCATAACCCGTTACAGTCACGCTCTGTCGATCCACGCCCAAGAGCCCACCCGCAGCCATGACCCGTCAGCCCCCCACGTTCCCCTCACGAGGCCCGTCCGATCACAGCGTTCGCGATCAGATCGTCGAGGCCGCCATGCAGCATTTCGGTCACTACGGTTACGAAAAAACCACGGTGTCTGACCTGGCCAAGGCCATCGGCTTTTCCAAGGCCTATATCTACAAGTTCTTCGAATCCAAACAGGCCATCGGCGAGAGTATCTGCGCCAGTCGGCTGGCCATGATCATGGCCGTCGTCGACCAGGCGATGGACGAAGCCAGCGGTCCGTCCGACAAGCTGAGCCGTCTGTTCAAGGCCTTGGTGGAAGCCGGCGCTGAACTGTTCTTCCACGATCGGAAGCTGTATGACATCGCCGCCGTTGCAACCCGTGATCACTGGCCCTCGGCGGAGGCCCACCGCGAGCGCCTGCACCGGTTGATCGAGCAGATTCTGCGCGAGGGCCGGGACAGCGGGGAATTCGAGAGCAAGACGCCGCTGGAAGAAGCCAGTCATGCGGTGTTTCTGGTGATGCTTCCCTATATCAGCCCCGTGCAACTGCAATACAACCTGGAGACCGCCGCCACCGCTGCGCAGCAGCTCCCCGCGCTGATACTGAGAAGTCTGTCGGCGCCATAAGTGACCATTGACTGAATTAGTCACTCGTATCAAAATCGGGTTCCTTTCCGTTTGTGCCCGTAAGGAATCCCATGTCTCGGCTTCGCGCCTCCGCGCTCGGTATCTGCCTGCTCCCTGTGCTTCTCACGGCCTGCGACCGTCCGCCGAGCGTTGCCGACCCGCGCACCCAGCCGCCCAAGGTCAGGGTGGTCGAGGCAGGTCCTGCGCCAGAGGGTCATCGCGCCTTCACCGGCGTGGTCACGGCGCGCGTGCAAAGCGATCTGGGCTTTCGGGTGAGTGGCAAGGTGATGGAGCGCTTCGTCGATACCGGCCAGGCGGTGAGCCGCGGACAGCGCCTGATGCGCCTCGATCCGGCTGATCTGGCGCTGCAGTCCAACGCCCGCGAGCAGGCAGTCGCCGCCGCACAGGCACTGGCCACGCAGACCGCGAACGATGAACGACGAAACCGCCAACTGGTCGCCAGCGGTGCCATTTCCGCCGCCAACTACGACCGCTTCAAGTCGTTGGCCGACACCGCCCGCGCCGATCTGGTAGCGCTTCAGGCCCAGGCCGCCGTGAGCCGCAATGAGCAGAGCTATGCCACCCTGAGCGCCGATTCCGACGGTGTGGTGGTGGCCACCCTGGCCGAACCGGGTCAGGTGGTGAACGCCGGGCAAGCGGTGGTGAGGCTGGCCAAGGCAGGCCTTCGCGAAGCGGTGGTGCAACTGCCCGAGACCCTGCGGCCGGCGCTGGGCAGTTCGGCACAGGCTACCCTGTTCGGCGCCTCCGGCAATGGCGGCACCGCCACGCTGCGGCAGCTGGCCGACGCTGCAGACCCACAGACTCGCACCTTCGAAGCCCGGTATGTGTTGGGCGGCGAGCAGGCCAATGCGCCGCTGGGCTCGACCGTGACCCTGTCCATCGCATCGAACCCTTCCGTAGCCGACGCCCTGAGCGTGCCCATCGCCGCCATTCATGACTCAGGCATTGGGACGGGTGTGTGGACCGTCGAAGGCGAGCCTTCCAAGGTCGTGTGGCGGGCGGTTCAGGTCATTGGTCTGAGCGACGCCATGGCCACGGTGCGTGGGTTGCACCCAGGCGAACGCGTGGTTGCCCTGGGCCCTCACCTGCTGCACGAGGGGCAAGAGGTGCTGGTGGCGCCGCAGGATCTGCGCGCCCAGGCCGGGGACCAGCCATGAGCGGCAGCCGCTTCAACCTCTCGGCGCTGGCTGTGCGGGAACGGTCGGTCACGCTGTTCCTGATCCTTCTGGTCGCCGTCGCCGGCACCCTGTCGTTCTTCAAACTGGGGCGCGCCGAGGATCCGCCGTTCACCGTCAAGCAGCTGACCGTGGTCACGGCCTGGCCCGGTGCGACCGCACAGGAGATGCAGGACCTGGTCGCAGAGCCCCTGGAGAAGCGTCTTCAGGAGCTGCAATGGTACGACCGCAGCGAAACCTATACCCGTCCGGGCCTGGCCTTCACCCTTCTATCGCTGCAGGACAAGACGCCGCCGGCCCAGGTCGAGCAGCAGTTCTATCAGGCCCGGAAAAAGCTCGGCGACGCGGCGAGCACCTTGCCGGCAGGCGTGGTCGGGCCGCTGGTCAACGACGAGTTCGCCGACGTCACCTTCGCCTTGTTCGCCCTCAAGGCGCGCGGCGAGCCGCAACGCCTGCTGGTGCGTGAAGCCGAATCCCTGCGGCAACGGCTGCTGCATGTGCCAGGGGTGAAGAAGGTCAACATCATCGGCGAACAGTCCGAACGGATCTTCGTGTCCTTTTCCCATGAACGCCTGGCGACCCTGGGTCTGTCACCCCAGGACCCCTTCGCCAGCCTGAACGACCAGAACCGGCTGACCCCGGCCGGCTCGATCGACACCCGAGGGCCCCAGGTCGTAGTACGGCTCGACGGTGCCTTCCAGACCCTGGACGCCATTCGCAACACCCCGGTGAACGCTGGCGGACGCACGCTCAAGTTGGCGGATGTGGCGACCGTGGAGCGTGGCTACGAAGACCCAGCGACCTTCATGGTGCGCCATCAGGGCGAACCGGCGCTGATCCTGGGCGTGGTCATGCGCGATGGCTGGAACGGCCTGGATCTGGGCAAGGCGCTGGCCGCCGAGACGGCGCGGATCAATGCGGCCATGCCGCTGGGCATGACCTTCGCCCAGGTCACCGATCAATCGGTGAACATCGGTTCGGCGGTCGACGAGTTCATGATCAAGTTCTTCGTCGCCCTGCTGGTGGTGATGGTGGTGTGCTTCCTGAGCATGGGCTGGCGCGTCGGCGTGGTGGTCGCCGCGGCGGTACCGCTGACCTTGGCCATGGTGTTCGTGGTGATGGAAGCCACTGGCAAGCACTTCGACCGCATCACCCTGGGTTCGCTGATCCTCGCCCTGGGATTGCTGGTGGACGATGCGATCATCGCCATCGAGATGATGGTGGTGAAAATGGAGGAAGGCTACGACCGCATCAAGGCGTCGGCCTATGCCTGGAGCCACACCGCCGCACCCATGCTCGCCGGCACCCTGGTGACCGCCGTGGGCTTCATGCCCAACGGCTTCGCGCAGTCCACGGCCGGTGAATACACCAGCAACATGTTCTGGATCGTCGGCATCGCGCTGATCGCTTCCTGGATCGTGGCGGTGGTGTTCACGCCGTATCTGGGGGTGAAGATGCTGCCGCCGATCAAGGCCGTCGAAGGCGGTCATGCGGCCATCTACGACACCCGTCACTACAACCGCTTTCGCACCTGCCTGAGCTGGATCATCCGCTGGAAATGGCCGGTGGCGGGCATCGTGATACTGGCCTTCGCGCTGGCCATCGTCGGCATGGGCCTGGTCAAGAAGCAGTTCTTCCCGACCTCCGATCGCCCGGAAGTGCTGATCGAGGTGCAGATGCCCTATGGCACGGCCATCGAGCAGACCAGTGCGGCCACGGCCAGGATCGAAGCCTGGCTGCGCAAGGATGACGCGGCCAAAATCGTCACTGCCTACATCGGCCAGGGTTCGCCGCGGTTCTATCTGGCGATGGCGCCCGAGCTCCCCGACCCCTCCTTCGCCAAGATCGTCGTGCTCGCCGACAGCCAGGCGGCTCGGGATGCCCTGAAACTGAGAATCCGCGAGGCGGTGGCGCAGGGTCTGGCGCCCGAGGCGCGGGTACGGGTCACGCAGCTGGTCTTCGGGCCCTATTCACCCTACCCCGTTGCCTACCGCATCATGGGGCCGGACCCGCAGGTCTTGCTCGATATCGCCGGCAAGGTCGAAGCGCTCATGCAGAGCAGCGCGATGATGCGCACCGTCAATCAGGACTGGGGGCCGCGGGTTCCTGCCTTGCATTTTTCCCTGAACCAGGACCGGTTGCAGGCGCTGGGCCTGAGCTCAGCCGCCGTGGCCGAACAGTTGCAGTTCCTGCTTTCAGGGGTGCCGGTCACTGCCGTGCGCGAAGACATCCGTTCGGTGCAGGTGGTGGCCCGCGCCGCAGGGCCGGTACGCCTCGACCCGGCGAAGATCGAAGGCTTGACCCTGGCCGGCGCGAACGGCCAGCGCATACCGTTGGCGCAGATCGGGTCCGTCGAGGTGCGCATGGAAGACCCCATCCTGCGACGTCGCGATCGCGTACCGACCCTGACCGTGCGCGGCGACATCGCCGAGCACCTGCAGCCGCCGGATGTCTCCACGCAATTGACCAAAGCGCTGCAGCCGATCATGGCCGCGCTGCCCGACGGCTACCGCATCGAGCAGGCCGGGTCGATCGAAGAGTCGGCCAAGGCCACCGCCGCACTCGCGCCGCTGTTCCCGATCATGATCGCCATTACCCTGCTGATCATCATCGTGCAGACACGCTCGATGTCCGCCATGACCATGGTCTTCCTCACTGCTCCTTTGGGCCTGATCGGTGTGGTGCCCACGCTGCTGCTGTTCAACCAACCCTTCGGCATCAATGCCCTGGTCGGTCTGATCGCGCTGTCCGGGATTCTGATGCGCAACACGCTGATCCTCATCGGACAGATCCACCTCAATGAGAAGAATGGCCTGGCGCCCTTCGATGCCGTGGTCGAAGCCACCGTGCAACGCGCCCGGCCGGTGCTGCTGACGGCGCTGGCGGCGATCCTGGCGTTCATCCCGCTGACCCATTCGGTGTTCTGGGGCACCTTGGCCTACACGCTGATCGGCGGCACGTTCGGCGGTACGCTGATGACCCTGATCTTCCTGCCCGCGATGTATTCCATCTGGTTCCGCATCCGTGCGGATGCCGAGGCAACCCATCATTCAACGACAGACCTGGAGAGACACCCATGAACAATCGAGATGGCCAGAAACGCATCGTCGTCACCGGAACCGGTCTGGTCACCCCGCTGGGCTGCGGCGTCTACGAAGTGTGGCGCCGACTGCTGGCGGGCACGTCGGGCATCGGTGCGCTGCCCGCGCACATCGGTGAAGGCACGGGCGTTGCCGTGGCTGGGCAGGTGCCCACGCTGGAAGCGGACCCTGTGGCCGGCTACAACCCGGAGGCGCTGATACCGGCCAAGGAACGCAAGAAAATGGATCGCTTCATCGAGTTCGCACTGGTCGCCGCCCATGAAGCGCTGACCCAGGCGCAATGGCATCCCACCGACGAGGTTCAGCAACAGCGCACCGCTACGGTAATCGGCTCGGGTGTGGGCGGCTTCGGCGCGCTTGCAGGGGCCGTGCGCACCACGGATGAACGCGGTCCGCGGCGATTGTCGCCGTTCACCGCCCCGTCGTTCCTGGCCAACATGGCCGCCGGACACGTGTCCATCCATAACGGCTTCAAGGGCCCCCTGGGCGCGCCGGTCACCGCCTGCGCCGCGGGCGTGCAGGCCATCGGCGATGCCGCGCGGCTGATCCGCAGCGGAGAAGCGGACATCGCTATCTGCGGTGGCACCGAGGCGGCCATCGACCGGGTCACCCTGGGCTGTTTCGCTGCCGCCCGTGCCCTGTCCACCGGCTTCAACGACCGCCCTGAAGAGGCCAGCCGCCCCTTCGACCGGGATCGCGACGGGTTCGTGATGTCCGAAGGTGCAGGCCTGCTGGTCATCGAGTCCCTTGAACACGCCCTGGCCCGCGGCGCGACACCGCTGGCGGAATTGATCGGCTACGGCACCAGTGCCGACGCCTACCACCTCACGGCAGGTCCGGAAGACGGCAGCGGTGCTCGCCGCGCCATGGAACAGGCCTTGCGCCAGGGCGGTATCGATGCGCAAGACGTCCAGCACATCAATGCCCACGCCACTTCCACCCCGGTCGGCGACAAAGGTGAGCTGGCCGCCATTCGCGCCCTCTTCGGCACCCGTAACGGACTGGCCATCACCTCGACCAAATCGGCCACCGGCCACCTGCTCGGCGCCGCTGGCGGCATCGAGGCCATCTTCACCGTGCTGGCCTTGCGCGACCAGATAGCGCCGCCGACGCTGAATCTGCAAAAGCCAGATGAGGCAGCCGAAGGCCTCGACCTGGTGGGCCCGACCGCCCGCAAGACGGCAATCACCCACGCGCTTTCCAATGGCTTCGGTTTCGGCGGCGTGAACGCCAGCGCGCTGTTTCGGCGGTGGGAGGGTCGGTGATCCGCAAGTAGATGAATGGATTCAGCTCCAGCCCCTGCGGGCATTGGGCCGCGCACCTTTCGCGGCCCGCAGTGAAGATATGTTCATCCTCGACCCCGCTTTTCCGCCCTAGACTCCAGGGGCAAACATCATGAACTGACAGGAGTTGACCATTATGTTTTCCCACGAAAGCACTGGATTGATCGCGTTGTACGTCATTGTCGCGCTGATCGTGGTAAGTACCGCTGGACACATCGCGCACAGCCACTGGCAGTATCGCCAGGGCAAGCGTGATCGGTCTTTGGAGCGTAATGGACGGGACTGACCGGGCTGGGGCCAGTCGCTCGGTTCGTGGGGAGAATGATGTGCTGGATCTTCGGACGGATCGTGCGGCTGGATAAATGAACGCGTGTAGGCAGGTCTCTTCGCGGCCAAAGGGCTCGCTGCCTGCCCCGCTGAATCGATCGCGCTAATGATGACTATCAAGGTTCGCGCCTCGGTGATGGTCGCCACCCTGCCTTATACTCGCCGCCAATCCCCCCGTTACCCCCGCCTGCTCGCAGGCGACTGTCTCCTTGGAATCCATTCCCATGCCAAGTCCCCATCAGGCCGCCCCAGGCCTTTCCGAACCCACTTCGCAGAGCGTCAAGCAGCAGTGGCTGGCCATTCTTTCGGTAGCCGTGGGCGCCTTCGCCCTGGTGACCAGCGAATTCCTGCCTGTGGGCGTGCTCAACGATGTCGCCAGCGACCTGGGCATCAGTGCCGGCCAGGCGGGCCTGATGGTCACCCTGCCCGGCATCATGGCCGCCCTGGCCGCGCCGTTGCTGTCGGTGGGCATCGGCGCCATGGACCGTCGCTACTTGCTGACCGGCCTGACGCTGATCATGATCATCGCCAACTGCATCGTCTCCTTCGCCAATGACTTCAATGTGCTGTTGTTCGGCCGGGTATTGCTGGGGGTCAGCATCGGCGGCTTCTGGGCCACCGCCATTGCGTTGAGCGGTCGCCTGGCACCCAGGGGTGTCGGTGTGGCCAAGGCCACGTCGATCATCATGATGGGCGTGACCCTGGCCACGGTGCTGGGCGTGCCCGTGGGCACCTGGCTCAGCGGCTTGATGGGCTGGCGCATGACCTTTCTGGTGACCGCGCTGGTGGGTGTGCCGGTGCTGCTGGCGCAGATCTTCCTGCTGCCACCGCTGCACCCGGACCGCGCCATTCGGGTCAGCGACCTGCCGGCCCTGTTCACCAATCCCCAGGCGCGGGTGGGTTTGATCGCCGTGCTGCTGATCGGTCTGGCGCACTTTGCCGCGTACACCTATGTCGCCCCGTTCTTCAAGCAAAGTGCCGGTTTCGACGGGCCGACCATTGGCTCGCTGTTGCTGCTCTACGGCATGGCCGGAGTGCTGGGCAACGTGTTCGCCGGCTTCGCCGCCAACCGCAACGTGCGCTACACCTTGCTGCTGGTGGCGCTGATGATCGGCACCAGCACGGCCCTGTTCCCGCATTTCGCGACCGGCCTTGTCGGTGCCGCGATGCTGATCGCTCTGTGGGGTTTTGCCTTCGGCGCGTTCCCGGCCTGCTCCAGCATCTGGATGTTCGTGGTCGCGCCCAAGGACGTCGAGCGCGGCATGCCGCTATTCGTTGCGCTGTTTCAGGTGATCATTGCGCTGGGATCGTTCTTCGGCGGGCAGATCGTCGACCAGTTGGGCAGCTCGGTGCTGCTGAGCCTGGCGACAGCCTTGGTCGGTGCAGGTTTTGCGACGGTGCTGGTGTTGGGTCGCAAGGTCAGCAACAACGCGGTGGCCCAGCCCTGCTGAGCCCGCGTGCGCTGACGATCCCGGCAGGATTGTCAGCGCACCTGCGCAGATTGCAAAAAAATTTTGAACTGCCTTTCCGCCCATTCACCTAATGATCAGCCTGTGAATATTCCCACAGGCATTGTGTCAATATCGGCACTCTCCGAGAGGTGGTCAACGTGGCTAAAGACGAAAAGAAAACCAAAAGTGACGCTTCGAAAGCCAGCAAGGAATTGAAGGACAAAAAGTCGTCACCGGAAAAGAAATCTGCCGCAGCCTCAGCGCTTTCGAAGTCCTCCGACAAGGAGAAAAAAGACAAGAAGAAAGACGCCGAGCCGAAGAAAACCGCAAAGAAAGCTGACAGCAAGCCGGAAAAGGCTGAGAAAGCCAAGAAGTCCGACAAAGTGGAAAAAGCTGAAAAGCCTGCGAAGAAGAAAAAGTGACATTCGCTGTCTGCTAGGGCCCCCGCGCCCTAGCGTTCCCTCTGTATTCCCCTGCCTCTACTCCCCCGCCTATCCCGTTTTCGACGCCTTTCACGCGCGCGTCTGATTCACCACCACCACGGTCAGCCAAGGCATTCGATAGATCCGTACCGGCTGGGTGCGGGCAAGCATATCGAGCATGCCGGGAACATCGTCGAGGTTGAACACACCGCTCACCGCTGTGCTGGGCAAGCGACCGGCGATGACCAGTGAGCCCGGCAGGTAACGTTCGATGTCAGCGAATACCTCGGCCAGCGGCTGCCGATTGAAGATCAGCTTGCCGCGCTGCCACGCCGACGCCGTACCCAGGTCCAGAACGCCTGTCGCCGACGGTGTCGCGCCAGCGGTGTAGGCCAGGCGCTGAGCGGCCTTCAACGGCACCACGGCGCCGCCGGACGAGACCCTCACTTCTCCTTCCGTTACCCCCACACGCACCTGTTCACCCTGGCGATCGACATCGAAACGAGTGCCCACCGCCTGCACGCTGCCGCCCGAGGCCTGAACCACGAACGGCCGCATGGCATCCTTGCTGACTTCGAACAACGCCTCGCCCTTGAGCAGGCTGATCTCTCGACGCGCTGCCGAGTAATTCACCGACAAGGCCGAGCCGCTGTTCAACCAGACCTGGCTGCCGTCTTCCAGGGTCAACGCCCGGCGTTCACCGACCGCCGTGGCGTAGTCGGCGAAATAGACCTTGGCCGGTTCGCTCAAGCCGGTCAACGCCAGCGCACCCAGCCCGGCGGCCAATGCCGCCCAGCGCAGCGGCCGTCGCTCGCGCCTGGGTGGGGCGACGAAGGTTTGCGCTGTGTGGGTCTGTGGCAGTGCCTGCCACATCGTTTCGGCCAGCCGCGCTGCGGCCTCGTGGTCCGCACTCTGTCCACGCCAGCGGGCGAAAGCGTGGCGATCGGCATCACTGGCCTGGCCGGACGTCAGGTGCACCCACTGCTCGATGGCCTGGTCTTCCAGGTCAGTGGCGCAAGGGACGCGGTTCAAGGGTTCGGTCATGGTGAGGGGCTCGCAGGCGCCGCCGGAAGGAAGTCGGTTGCGTGCATTCTAGAGGCACTCCGACTGACGAAGCCAATCGCGGCAATGGCGCATGGCGAGCACCAGGTACTTGCCCACCGAGCTTTCCGAGACCCCGAGGCGAAGGGCGATCTGGGCGTGGGTCAGGCCCTCGAGACGGCTGAGCAGCAACGCCAGGCGGGCGTTGCTGGGCAAATGCTGCAGGGCATGGTCGAGTTGCTCGATGGCCTCGGCAGCCAGGAACGTGCGCTCCGGCGAGGCGATGGGATCGCAGGGCTCCTCGTCCGGCTCCTCGACCTGCAGCGCGCAATAACGCCGCTCCTGGCGCAGACGGTCGATGGCCAGATTGCCCGCCACGCGGAACACGAACGCGCGAGGTTCGAGAATCTGCGCGGTGTCTGCCAACCCGGCCAGGCGTACGTAGGTGTCCTGGGCCACGTCGGCCGCCTTCTCCACATTCCCCAGGCGCCGCGCCAGAAAGGCCAGCAGGTCGGCATAGTGCTCCTGAAAGACCATCAGCAAAGGGTTGGAATTGGGTGACACGGACATTCGCACGGCCCCGGCGGTTGAGGGCCGCATCCTATCCCAATTGAGAACCCTTATCATCAGAATGGCGGATGATAATGAAAATAATTTCAATCTGGACGGCAAGGTTTGCCCTGCTCGGTCGTCGTTGGAGAGAGAACCCTGATTCTCGGGCATTTCATCTCCATTCGATAACGGACGTTTCAGATGCAGGCACGTTTTCCGCACTTCGCTCCCGCCGCCGGTCGCACCCTGACCCTGGCGCTGATGCTGGCCATGACGACCGGCTTGCCGACGCTTTCACTTTCGGCACAAGCGGCCGAAGCCAGCACGGCGCTGGACCTGCGATCGGTCGAGCAGTCGCTGGACCAGGCATTGACCCGGTTGGCGGACCAGGCCAACGTGCGGTTGATCTTCAACTCGGCGGACGTGGCCAACCTGCGTGCTCCTGCCTTGAAGGGCCGGTACACCCTAGGCCAGGCCATGGAAATCCTGCTGCGCGGCAGCGGCTTCACGTGGCAACTGCTGGACGAGCGCACCCTGGTGCTGCAGAAACTGCCCGCCCGCGATGACCCGGCCATGGCCTTGGGCGCCACCACCGTCAATGCCATGAACGACCTGGGCAGCACCACCGATGGCACCGGCTCCTACACCACCGGCAGCAGCAGTACCGCCGCCAAGCTCAATCTGAGCCTCAAGGAAACCCCGCAGACCGTCAGCGTGGTGACCCGTCAGTTGATGGACGACAAGAAGCTCACCAGCCTGGACAAAGTGCTCGAACAGACTCCGGGCATCACCTTCCAGTACCGCAACTTCGGCGGCCACGTGTACACCTCTCGCGGGTTCTCCCTGCTGGCGGAAAGCTTTCTGGTCGACGGCGTTCCCGGTCAGGGTTACCAGATCACCGGCTGGATGAAGCCCGACACCGCCATCTACGATCGCGTCGAGGTCCTGCGCGGCGCGAGCGGTCTGTTGGTGGGGGCCGGCGAGCCCGGCGGTGCGGTGAATCTGGTGCGCAAACGCCCGACCGCCGAACCGCGGCTGACGGTTCAGGCCAGTGCCGGATCCTGGGACCGTTACCGCATGGACCTGGACGCCAGCGGCAAGCTCAACGATGCCGGCAACGTACGCGGACGGCTGGTCACCGCCTACGAAGACAACGGCTCATACCTGGACGAGCGCAACACGCGCACGCCGCTGGTGTACGGCATCGTCGAGGCCGATCTGGACCCCGACACCACGGTGAGCCTGAGCCTGCGTCATCAGCAGAACGTCATCAACGGCTATTCGATCTACGGCTTGCCGCGCTACAGCAACGGCAATGCACTGGACATCTCCCGCTCCACTTCCCTGGTGCAGGACTGGAACCGCCACGAAAGCGAGATGAGCGAGGCGTTCGCCGAAATCGAACATCGCTTCAACGAGCGCTGGTCGAGCACCACCTCGGTGACCGTGTCCCAAGGCAGCTTCGATCAGCAGATCGCCTACGCGCGGCGTGCCATAAGCCCGGTGACCAATACCGGCTCGGTGTTCCAGGCGGCGCTGTTCCGCCAGGACGAAGTGACCAGCACCGGGCTGGACAGCCATGTCAGCGGCAACTTCGATGCCTTCGGCCTGACCCACGACATCACCGTCGGCGGCACCTGGTCGCGCCAGGAAGCCAATACCCAGCAGGCCACCGCCAGCCTGCGCAACCAGCCACTGAACATCTTCGACGTGGATCACCATGCCATCGCCAAGCCCGCCCGGCCGGCCTGGACCACGGACATCGACATGACCGAAGAGCGTGCGGGCCTGTACGCCAACTCCCGGCTGCGCCTGAGCGAGCCGCTGAGCCTGGTGCTCGGCGGCCGCGCGAGCTGGTACGACTACACCTACGACATCAAGCGCGGCGCCGCCCTGCCCTACGAGTCCAAGGTGACGCGCAAGGTCACGCCCTACGCTGGGCTGATCTACGACATCAACGATGACTGGTCGTGGTACGCCAGCTACGCGGAAATCTTCAACGCTCAGGGCAACTACGTTGACACCCGCGGCACGCCGCTCTCCCCCTCCGAGGGTGACAACTACGAGACCGGCATCAAAGGCGCCCTGTTCGACAACCGCCTGAACCTGTCGATGGCGTTGTTCTACATCAAGCAGACCGACGTCGCTCTGGTGGACCTGGCCAACACCAACTGCACCAGCAACGACTCCGAGGGCACCTGCTACGTCAATGGCACCATCAAGCGCAGCAAGGGCATCGACCTGGAGGCCAGCGGCGAGATCCTGCCGGGCTGGCAAGTGTTCGGCGGCTACACCTTCAATCTGCTGCGCAACAACACCGAGGATGTCGAAGTTGCCTACGAGACGCCCAAGCACATGCTGCGCCTGCAGACCAGCTACAACCCGCCCGGCACCTGGGACCGGCTGACCGTCGGTGGTGGCGTCTCGGCGCAGTCCTATTACAAGGCGTCGTCGACCACGGGGCTCGATTTCGGCAGCCAGGGCTACGCCATCTGGGATGCCCGCGTGGCCTGGAAACTGGACGACCACTGGCGGGTGCAACTCAACGCCGAAAACCTCTTCGACAAGCGCTACTACACCACGGCCGTGGCGGTGGACCGTTCGAACGTGTTCGGCGAGCCGCGCAGCTACATGCTGACCTTGCGAGGCGATTTCTGATCGCATCGGTGCAGGACCCATTGCAGTGAAGGGCTCGCTGCGCCGGTCGATGGCCTGGCTGCACACCTGGTGTGGCCTGGTGTGCGGCTGGGTGCTGTGCGTGATCTTCCTCACCGGCTCGCTGAGCGTGTTCCGCGAGCCCATCACGCGCTGGATGGAGGCGCAGCCATTCGCCACGTCCGAGGTTGGCGCTTGGGTGAACGAAGGGCTGGCCGCATCCCAGGCGCAGCGCTACCTCGCGACACATGCCTCGAGCGCACGGCTGTGGCGGGTGCAGTTGCCGGCGCATCCGGGTGAAGCGGTACGCCTGCTCTGGCGGGACGGCAGCGGCACCCGGCAGATCGCCCTCGATCCTGCGACCGGCACGCCGTTACCCCCGGCAGCGCTGCGCCAGACCGAAGGGGGGCGACATTTCATGTCGTTCCACTACATGCTGCAACTGCCGGTGCTGGGGTTCTGGATCGTTGGCGCACTGACCGTCGGCTTTCTGGTGGCGCTGGTCTCCGGGGTGGTCATCCACCGGCGCCTCTTCGCCGACTTCTTTACCTTCCGGCCCGGTACCGGCCCGCGTGCCTGGCTCGATGCGCACAACGCCGCGGCCGTACTGACCCTGCCGTTTCTGCTGATGATCGCCTACACCGGGCTGTCCATCTTCGGCAACAGCTACATGCCCTGGCCCGTGCAAGCGGTATACGGTTCGGACGATGGCGCCTATGCACGGTTCACTTCCGAACTCGCCGCCGAACCGACCGTGGTCCGCCCCGTGGCGCAGCCGACCGGCGCTGCGCCGGGCTGGGCAGCGCTGCTGGACCAGGCGCGTACGCTCACCGGGCAACCGGCACAGATGCTGCTGGTGAATGCACTAGGCTCAGCCAATGCGAGCCTACGCATCATCGGCCGTGCGGACCCGGGGCAGCCTGCAGACCACCTGTTCACGCCCCAGGCCAGCGTGCTGTTCGACGCGGCCAGCGGCGGCGTGTTGCAGGTCCGGCGGCCAGACCCGGCCAGCCTGTCCTTGGGTACCCGGATCGAAGGCGTGGTGCGCTCCCTGCACTTCGCCGATTTCGGCAGCTGGGCACTGCGCTGGGTGTACTTCGCCAGCGGCCTGCTGGGCACATCGATGATGGTGGCAGGTACGCTGCTGTTCTCGATCAAGAGACGCATCAAGGGCCAGCACGAATTTGGCGATGCTACGCGACGCTTCTACCACTGCGTCGAAGCTTTCAATGTGGCGTGCAGCGTCGGCATCGGGATGGCGTGCTGTGGTTACTTCTACGCCAACCGCCTGCTGCCGTTCGAGTTACCGGACCGTGCTCAGTGGGAAATACGCGCCTTTGTGCTGATCTGGGCGGCAACCTTGTTACACGCCCTGTGTAGGCCGCGGCTGCGCGCATGGACCGAGCAGCTGGGCCTGACCGCGCTGCTGTGTCTGTGCCTGCCGCTGCTCAACCAATGGACCACGGGCCAGGCGTTGTGGCACTACGCACGCGTCGGCGACTGGCAACGGGCGAGCGTGGAAGCGGTGTGCCTGGGCTTTGGTGCGTTGCTGATAAATATCCTGGTGAAGCTGCGCCGGCACCGGTTGCGCCAGGGCTTGGTGCGCTAGGCCGATGGATGCCGATTCAAGCGGGGAAAAAGCGTATACCCTATACGCTCAATCCTTCGAATGACCCAGTGACGTGGCCCAGACCAAACTCAACGCGCCGGACCTCGGCAACTCCCCCTCGACCTCGGAGATCATCACCCGGCACCTGCGCGACGCGATCGTCGCCGGGCATTTTGCCGAGGACGAACCGATCCGGCAGGACGACATCGCGCGCCAGTTCAATGTCAGCAAGATCCCGGTTCGCGAAGCGCTCAAGCGTCTGGAAGCCGAAGGCCTGGTGATGTTCCAGCGCAATCGCGGGGCGATGGTCACACGGTTGTCGGACGCCGAGCTGGCGCAGTTGTTCGAGGTGCGCATGCTGCTGGAAGACAAAGTGCTGCGCCTGGCCATCCCGAACATGACCGAATCGACCTTTGCCCGCGCCGAGAGCATCTGCCGCGAGTTCATCGGTGAAGACGACGTGGGTCGCTGGGCAGAGCTGAACTGGGAGCTGCATGTCTGCCTGTACGAGCCCGCCCAGCGTCCGTTCCTGGTGGGCCTGATTCGCTCGGTCAACGACAAGCTGGAGCGTTACCTGCGCATGCAGATGAGCTTGTCGGCCGGCAAGGATCGCGCAGACCACGAGCACCGGGAGATCCTCCAGGCATGCCGCGAGGGCGATGTCGAACGTGCCGTGCGCCTGCTCGACGAACACATTGCCGGGGTCTGCCAGACCCTCTTCGAACACCTGCCGAGCGCGCGTTGAATTCGTTTTGCGAACCGGCCAATAAAATTGGCCACTATGCCGAATTCGTCATCGGCATGCGCTAAATCGCTCAAGCCCGACGGCTTCATCTGCGCCACCCTAAGGTTCACTGAACCAACTCGACAGGTGGCCCGATGAACCGCATTGAAGTGATCGACTCGCATACCGGGGGTGAGCCCACGCGTCTGGTGATCGAGGGTTTCCCGGATCTCGGCACGGGCACCATGGCCGAGCGCAGGCAACTGCTGGCCGAACGGCACGATGCCTGGCGGGCCGCCTGCGTGCTGGAGCCGCGCGGCAGCGATGTGCTGGTAGGCGCGCTGTTGTGCATACCAGTGGACCCCAGCGCTTGCGCAGGGGTGATCTTCTTCAATAACACCGGCTATTTGGGCATGTGCGGCCACGGCACCATCGGGCTGATCGCCTCGCTGGCGCATCTGGGCCGGATCGGCCCGGGCGTGCATGCCGTCGAAACCCCAGTGGGTACCGTCCAGGCGACATTGCATGAGGACGGTTCGGTCAGCGTGCGCAACGTGCCCGCCTATCGCTACCGCAAGGACGTAGCGCTGCAGGTGCCGGGTATCGGCGCGGTGATCGGCGACATCGCCTGGGGTGGCAACTGGTTCTTTCTGGTGGCCGAGCATGGGCTGGCGGTTGCCGGGGACAACCTCGAAGCCCTGACTGCCTACACCGTCGCCGTGCAGCAGGCACTTGAGGATCAAGGCATACGCGGTGAAGACGGCGGCCCGATCGACCATATCGAATTGTTCGCCGAAGACGATGACGCCGACAGCCGCAACTTCGTGCTGTGCCCCGGCAAGGCCTACGATCGCTCGCCCTGTGGCACGGGGACCAGCGCCAAACTGGCGTGCCTGGCGGCCGACGGCAAGCTGCAGCCCGGCCAGATCTGGCGTCAGGCCAGCGTCATCGGCAGCACGTTCGAAGGGTCCTACGAGCCGCTGGAGCCGAGCGCCGATGGGCGGGTAGTGCCGACCATTCGTGGGCAGGCGTATGTGAGCGCCGAAGCCACGCTGATTTTGCACGGCAACGACCTCTTCGCCTGGGGCATTCGCCTGTGAGCACCCAGGCCGTGGCCGACGCCATCGTGATCGGCGCGGGCATCGTCGGCGCCGCCTGCGCCCAGGCGCTCGCCAAACGTGGCCTGAACGTTCAGGTGCTGGACGCCGGCCAGCCCGGCGCCACGGCGGCCGGCATGGGCCACCTGCTGGTGCTCGACGACAACGCCGCTGAACTGGCGCTGAGCCAATACTCGCTCGGGCGCTGGCGCGAGATGGCCTCTGCGCTGCCGCAGGGCTGTGCGTACCGCAGCAACGGCACCCTCTGGCTGGCTGCGAACGATGAGGAAATGGCCGTTGCCGAGCACAAGTTCAGGGTGCTGCACGAGCATGGCGAGGCGTGCGAAATCCTTGGCGCAACCGCCCTGCGCGAGCGTGAACCGCTGCTGCGCGAGGGCCTGGAAGGCGGTCTGTTGATCAAGGGCGACGGTATCGTGTATGCACCGGCGACCGCGCAGTGGATGCTCGACCATCCCTTGATCCGCCAGCAACACGCCATGGTCATCGAGGTGGACGGCCACCGCGTGCGCCTGGCCGACGGTCAATGGCTGAGCGCCGATCTGGTGCTGTTGGCCAATGGCATCCAGGCCACCGAGCTGTGCCCCGAGTTGCCCGTCCAGGCCAAGAAAGGTCATCTGGCGATCACCGACCGCTACCCTGCGCAGATTACCCACACGCTGGTGGAGCTGGGCTACGTCACCAGCGCCCACACCGCCAGCGGCCCGTCTACGGCCTGCAACATCCAGCCGCGCCCGACCGGGCAATTGTTCATCGGTGCTTCGCGACAATTCGGCACTACCGAGCCTGATGTCGAAGGCTGGATGCTCGCCAAAATGCTCAGGCGCGCGGCCGAGTATGTCCCTGCCCTGAACGACATGAACGTGATTCGTGCCTGGACCGGTTTTCGCGCGGCCAGCCCGGACGGCTTGCCCTTGGTGGGTGAGCATCCACAGCGTCCGGGCCTGTGGCTGGCGGTGGGTCATGAAGGCTTGGGAGTGACGACCGCGCCGGCGACCGCCGACCTGCTGGTGGCGCAACTGTTCGACGAATCGCTGCCGCTGGCCGCAGCACCGTACCTGCCACAGCGTTTTCTCGGAGCACGTGCCCATGCCTGAATTGACCGTGAATGGCCGCACACTGCGTGTGGCTGCAGGCACCAGTGTCGCAGCCGCGCTGGCGATCGCCGCTGACGGCTGCACGCGGACCTCGGTCGGCGGCCAGCGGCGTGCGCCCCTGTGCGGCATGGGCATCTGCCAGGAGTGCCGGGTCACCATCGACGGTTCTCGGCGTCTGGCGTGCCAGACGCACTGCCGCGACGGCATGCAGGTGCACACCTCATGATGAACGAACACGCCGAGGTCCTGATCATCGGTGCTGGCCCCGCTGGCCTCCATGCGGCACTGGCAGCAGCGCCCAGCGGGGCTCGCATCGTGCTGCTCGACGACAATCCGGCCCCCGGTGGGCAAATCTGGCGCGACGGACCCCACGCTGCGTTGCCGACTCAGGTGATTCGACTGCGCGAGCGTTTGCAGGGATATGGCAATGTGCAGGTCCATACCGCCACCCGAGTGATTGCCCGGCCCGCGCCCTACCGCTTGCTGGTGGAGAACGAAGAGCGCGGCTGGATCATCGACTATGCCAAGCTGATCCTGTGTACCGGCGCCCGTGAGCTGTTGCTGCCCTTCCCCGGCTGGACGCTGCCCGGCGTGACCGGCGCGGGAGGTTTGCAGGCTCTGGTCAAGGGCGGCCTGCCCATCGCGGGCGAGCGTGTGGTTGTCGCGGGCAGCGGTCCGTTGCTGCTGGCCAGCGCCCACACCGCGCAAAAACAGGGCGCTCGGGTGATCCGCATCGCCGAGCAGGCCAGCCCCGGCGCTGTCGCGCGCTTCGCAGCGCAGTTGCCACGCTGGCCGCACAAGGCGCTGCAAGCGCTGCAACTCGGCTCAGCGGTGTATCGCACCGACAGCTACGTACTGGCCGCGCTCGGCAGCGAACGGCTCGAAGGCGTGCGCCTGATGCAACGGGGGCGAATCGTGGAAATACCGTGTGAGCGCCTGGCCTGTGGCTTCGGCCTGGTACCCAACACGCAGTTGGGGGAGGCCCTGGGCTGTGCGTTGCAGGCCGGAACCATTGCCGTCGATGGCTGGCAGGCGAGTAGCCTGGCCGACCATTTCGCCGCCGGCGAATGCACGGGTTTCGGCGGCAGCGAGTTGGCTTCGGTCGAAGGCAGCATCGCTGGGCACGCTGCGGTGGGCGATCAGGCTACAGCCGCACGGCTTTGGTCGAAACGCAGCCATTGGCAGGGCTTCGCCGCCGTGCTGAACCGTGCATTTACCCTGAGGCCGGCGCTCGCCACCCTGTGCGAACCGGACACACTGGTCTGCCGCTGTGAAGACGTGCCCTACGCGGCCGTTCAACCATACGGTTCCTGGCGCGAGGCCAAGCTGGCCACCCGCTGCGGGATGGGCGCCTGCCAGGGCCGGGTGTGTGGTGCTGCCACCGCGCAGCTGTTCGGCTGGCAGCCGTCCACACCCCGCCCGCCGTTCAGCCCAGCCCGGATCGCGACCTTGCTCTGCATCGACGACCACCCGCCTACTTGATCCCATCTCCAGCTTTGCGCAGCAGGCAGGGGGCACTATGCTCCGAGCGTCCTTTCCGGAGCCTGACGCCATGCTCGCCGCCGTCGTTCCTGCCAGTCCCTGCCACCTGCCCGACCTGCTGGTCAGCCTGCAACCGTTGGCGCCACTGCTCGATGCGTTAGCCGATGTGGTGTTCTTCATCAAGGACGACGCCGCCCGCTACGCCTTCGTCAACACGACCCTGGTGCAGCGTTGCGGCTTCAGGACCGGCCAGCAACTGCTGGGGTTGACTGCGGAGCAGGTGTTCCCGGAGCGCTTCGGGTCGCTCTACACCGAACAGGACCGCAAGGTGCTGGGCAGTGGCCGCGCGCTGGCCAACCAATTGGAATTGCACCTCTATTTCGGCAACCAGCCGGTGTGGTGCCTGACCCACAAGATCGCCCTGCACAATGAACAGGGCCGGATCGTTGGCCTGGCGGGCATCTCCCGCGACCTGCAACTGCCGCAATCCAACCATCCGGCCTTCCAGAAAGTGGCGGCGGTCGATGCGCACATCCGTGCCCACTACCACCGTCCGATCAGCCTCGCGGAGCTGACCGCAATCGCCGGGCTGTCGGTCGCACAGCTCGAGCGTCACTGCAAACGGATCTTCCAGCTCACGCCGCGCCAGCTCATTCACAAGGCGCGTCTGGAAGAAGCCTCGCGCCTGCTGCGCGATGAGGACCTGCCGATCACCGACATCGCCCTGCGCTGCGGCTACACCGACCACAGTGCCTTCAGCCGACAGTTTCGCGCCCTCACCCACCTGTCCCCGAGTCTGTATCGCGACAGCCATCGCTGATGTTCCGTTAGCGGGCAGTGCGGCCTGGCGATGCTCCCTTATGTAACACCCTCTCTCTTGTCATCACCTCATCACTGCATCTGCCCACAGCGTAATGCCCCTTTGGATGAGGACTATCACGGCTTCGGCCGGACTGCATACGAAATGGGCACGCCTGTTGCATTTGAAATATCGTATACGAAATTCCATAAATCCCAGCGATCACTTAAACGTCGAGGCTTCCATGAAAAACTCTGCTTTTGCCGTCGCCTTTACCGCCGCGCTCAGTACCGCTTTCATGGCAAACGCCCAGGCTGACAAACTGGACGACATCATCGGCTCCGGCAAACTGCGCTGCGCGGTGACGCTGGACTTCCCGCCCATGGGTTTCCGCGACAGTGCCAACAAACCTGCAGGGTTCGACGTCGACTACTGCAATGACCTGGCGAAGGTACTGGGCGTGGATGCCGAAGTCGTCGAAACGCCCTTCCCGGATCGGATTCCTGCATTGGTCTCAGGACGTGCCGACGTTATCGTCGCTTCCACTTCGGACACCCTTGAGCGTGCCAAGACAGTCGGTCTCAGCGTGCCCTACTTCGCGTTCCAGATGGTGGTGCTGACCCGCGACGACACCGGCATCAACAGCTTCGAAGACCTCAAAGGCAAGGCGCTGGGCAACACCAGCGGCACCTATGAGGCCATCGCCCTTGAGAAGGATGTGAAAAGCTGGGGCAACGGCAGCTTCCGGGCCTACCAGTCGCAGAACGACACCATCCTGGCCGTCGCCCAAGGCCACATCCAGGCCACCGTTGTCACCAATACGGTGGCTGCCGCAACCCTGAAGTCGGGTAAATACAAGAACCTCAAGGTCGCCGGCAACGCACCGTACGTGATCGATTACGTGTCCCTGGGCGCCAAGCGCACCGAGTACGGGCTGCTCAACTACCTCAACCTGTTCGTCAACCAGCAAGTGCGCAGCGGCCGCTACAACGAGTTGTTCGTGAAATGGGTCGGTACCGAGATCGCGCCCACCCCACTCACCGTACCCAACGTCTACTACTGAGATGAAGACCATGCCCGGCATCGTCAGTGGCCGCTGCCTGATCGATGGCAGCGCGCAGGGCGCCCTGCTGTTCGCCGACACCGGCCTGAGCTTCTGGGGCGGGGTCGACCCCTCAAGCGGCGAGGTCATTGATCGGCACCATCCTCTAAGTGGCCAGAGCGTCGCGGGCCGGGTTCTGGCGATTCCGGGCAGTCGTGGTTCCTGCACCGGCAGCAGCGTCATGATGGAGCTGATCAGCAACGCCCACGCACCGGCAGCGTTGGTGCTGGCTGAACCCGATGAGATTCTCACCCTGGGAGTGCTGGTGGCGCAGCACTTCTTCGGCCGCTCCCTGCCCGTGCTGTGCGTGGGACAATACGCCTTCGACACGCTGCGCGGTCAGCCATGGGCGCGAGTCGACGGCGCATCGTTGAGCCTCTACAGCAAAGCGCCAGATGACGCTTGGCTGCCTCGCGAAGCCGAAAGCGAAAACGATACAGCCGACGGCGCCATCGAACTGAGCCGCCGCGACCAGGAACTGCTCGACGGCGCCCACGGCAAGGCAGCCCAGGTGGCGATGCAGATCGTCCTGCGCATGGCGCGCCTGCAGGGCGCTCGCGAACTGATCGACATTACCCAGGCGCATATCGATGGGTGCATCTACACCGGTCCCGCCAGCCTGCGTTTCGCCGAACGGTTGGTGCAATGGGGTGCCCGGGTGCAGGTACCCACCACGTTGAACGCCATCTCGGTGGACCAGCGCCGCTGGCGCGAACTGGGCATCGACCCGGCCCTTGGCGAGCCCGCGAGCGCGCTGGGCGATGCGTACATGGCCATGGGCGCGCGACTGAGCTTCACCTGCGCGCCCTATCTGCTCGACAGCGCGCCGAGCCTCGGCGAGCACGTGGTGTGGGCCGAGTCCAACGCCGTGGTGTACGCCAACAGCGTGCTCGGCGCACGTACCTTGAAATACCCCGACTACCTCGATATCTGTATCGCCCTGACCGGCCGCGCGCCGTTGATCGGCTGCCACCTCCCGGAGCGGCGCCGGCCGCAACTGCAGATTCAGGTGCCGCCCCTGGCTGGAGCCGATGACAGCGTCTACCCGTTGCTCGGCTATCACATCGGTGGCCTGTGCGGCAGCCGTATTCCGTGGATCAGCGGTCTGCATCAGCAGCATCCTGACCTGGATGACCTGAAAGCGTTCGGCGCCGCCTTCGCCACCACCAGCGCCGCACCGATGTTCCACATCGCCGGGGTCACCCGCGAAGCCCTGGACCCGGACCTCTCGAGCGGGTTATCGGAGGCACTGCCCTGCGTGTCGATCACGCCACAGGATCTCCTCGCAAGCTGGAAGGAACTCAATACCGCTCGGGACACGCAGGTGCGGATGATCTCTCTGGGCAATCCACATTTCTCCCTGAGCGAATTCGCCCGCCTGGCCGCCCTCTGCCAAGGCCGACGCAAGCACCCGGGAGTGGTGCTGGCCATCACCTGTGGCCGGGCGGTGCTGGAACAGGCCCGCGCGGCAGGTCACCTGGCCGGGCTCGAAGCCTTCGGTGCGACGCTGATCACCGACACCTGCTGGTGCATGCTCGGTGAACCGGTAGTTCCCGTGGACTGCCGCAGCCTGATGACCAACTCGGGCAAGTACGCCCATTACGCACCGGGTCTGGTCGGGCGACGCGTTCACTTCGACAGCCTGGGCGCGTGTGTCGACAGCGCGTGCAGCGGTACCCGCAGCGGTCGACCACCGGCCTGGCTGTCGCCCATTTCTCTCGCGGAGCCTGCAGACCATGTTTGATTACACCTTTCAGTGGCGGGCTGCGTGGCGCGCCTTGCCCGACATGTTGCAGGGCGCCTGGGTGACATTCGAAACCGCGGCGCTGTCGATGGTCTTCGGTGTGCTCATCGCCTTGCTCTTGACGGTGATGCGCGCCGGCACCCACCCGGTGCTGCGCGGCTTCGGCGACGGCTGGGTGTCGATCGCACGCAATACCCCATCGCTGTTCCAGATCTACATCCTTTACTTCGGCCTGGGCTCGATGGGCCTGCACGTCAGCTCGTGGCTGGCCCTGCTGGCCGGTATCACCTTCAACAACGCCGGCTACCTGGCGGAAAACTTTCGCGGCGGCCTCAAGGCAGTGCCCGAGACGCAGATGCGCGCTGCACGGTCGCTGGGCATGAGCGCGTTCCAGGCATACCGGATGATCATCGTGCCGCAATTGCTGCGCGTGGTGTTCTACCCGCTCAGCAATCAGATGGTCTGGGCGGTCCTGATGACCTCGCTGGGTGTTGTGGTCGGTCTCAACGACGACCTCACTGGCGTCACCCAGGACTACAACGTCAAGACCTTCCGCACCTTCGAATATTTCGCCATGGCCGCGGTGCTCTATTACCTGATCGCCAAGCTGATCGTCGGCCTCGCCCGACTGTCGAGCTGGCGCCTGTTTCGCTACTGAGGAGCGGCGCATGTTCTCTACCAGCCTCACCGCGACAGACCTGGTGTACATGCTCGACGGCGCCTGGGTCACCCTGCAACTGACGTTCTGGGCAATTCTGCTGGGTTCGTTCGTCGGTTTGCTGTGTGGCCTGCTGCGGGCTTTGCTGCCACGCGCCAGCTTGCCGCTGGCCTGGGTGCTGGACGTGTTCCGCAGCGTGCCGCTGCTGATTCAGTTCGTCCTGCTCAATTCGTTCAAAAGCATTGCCGGGCTGAACATCAGCGCCTTCAGCGTCGGCTGTCTGGTGCTGGGTGTGTACGCCGCAGCGTACTTCACTGAGATCGTACGCAGTGGCGTGCTGGCCGTGTCGCCGTCAGTGCGCCGCGCCAGCCGCTCGCTGGGCCTGAGCTACTGGCAGGACCTGCGCTACATCGTCCTGCCGATGGCCACCCGAGTGGCCTTCCCCGGCTGGCTCAACCTGGTGCTCGGGGTCATGAAGGACACCGCACTGGTGATGTGGATCGGCATCGTCGAACTGCTGCGCGCATCACAGACCATCGTCACGCGCATACAGGAGCCGCTGCTGGTGCTGTGCATCGCCGGCCTCATCTATTACGTCATGAGCCTGGTAGTCGCACGCCTGGGCGCTCGTCTGGAAAGAAGGTGGCAGGAAAATGATTGAGATCGACAACGTACACAAATCCTTCGGCGAACTGGAGGTCATCAAGGGCGTCAGCCTGACGGTGAGCAAGGGTGAGGTGGTGTCGATCATCGGTGGCTCGGGTTCGGGCAAGTCCACCCTGCTGATGTGCATCAATGGCCTTGAACCGATCCAGAAAGGCAGCATTCGGGTCGATGGCGTCGAGGTTCATGAGCGCAGCACCGATCTCAACCGGCTGCGCCAACGCATTGGCATCGTCTTTCAGCAGTGGAATGCGTTTCCCCACCTGACGGTGCTGGAGAACGTGATGCTGGCGCCGCGCAAGGTGCTGGGCAAGAGTCGAGAGCAGGCCGAGGCGCTGGCCGTCCAGCAGTTGACCCATGTTGGCCTGGGCGACAAGTTCAACACCTTTCCCGGCAAGCTGTCGGGTGGCCAGCAGCAGCGCATGGCGATTGCCCGGGCGCTGGCCATGTCGCCGGACTACATGCTGTTCGACGAGGCCACCTCGGCGCTCGATCCGCAGTTGGTCGGCGAGGTGCTCGACACTATGCGCATGCTGGCCGAAGACGGCATGACCATGGTGCTGGTGACCCACGAGATTCGGTTTGCCCGTGATGTATCCGATCGTGTCGCTTTCTTTCGCAACGGCTTGGTGCATGAGATCGGCAGCCCGGATCAGGTCATTGGCAATCCCTTGCAGCCGGAAACGGCTGCGTTCTTGAAGTCGGTCAAATAGCCTCAAGCAGGCGATAGCTGACTTGCAACAACCGGCTTCATCAATACCGCTCACTTAAACCGTATACGAAATACTTAATCCCTGGAGACATTCTAATGAGCAAGCGCATTAACTGGAGTGGCGTATTCCCGGCCGTCACCACTCAATTCAACGATGACTTTTCCATCAACCTGGAGAAGACCCACCAGGTGATTTCCAACGTGATCCGCGACGGCGTGTCCGGGTTGGTGGTCTGTGGTTCGGTGGGCGAAAACACCTCGCTGACCGCCGAGGAAAAGATCGCGGTTACAGAGGTGGCCGTGGACGCCTCCGGTGGCCGAGTACCGGTCATCTGCGGCGTGGCCGAGTTCACCAGCGTCGCTGCCGCGAAAACGGCCAACGCCGTGCGCAAGGCCGGAGTCGATGGCGTCATGTTGATGCCAGCGCTGGTGTACGGCTCGAAACCCTTCGAAACCGCCGAGCACTTTCGCTACGTGGCCAGGCATGCCGACGTGCCGCTGATGGTCTACAACAACCCGCCGATCTACAAGAACGACGTCACTGCCGAGATCCTCATCTCTCTGGCCGACTGCGACAACGTGGTGTGCTTCAAGGACTCGTCTGGCGATACCCGACGCTTCATCGACGTGCGCAACGAGGTAGGCGACCGTTTCGTGCTGTTCGCCGGGCTCGATGACGTCGTCCTGGAGAGCATCGCAGTGGGCGCCGAAGGCTGGGTGTCGGGCATGTCCAACGTCTTCCCGCAGGAAGGCGAAACCATCTTCCGCCTGGCCAAGGCCGGACGTTTCGCCGAGGCCATGGAAATCTACCAGTGGCTGATGCCGATCCTGCACCTGGACGCCCGTGCGGACCTGGTGCAATGCATCAAACTGTGCGAAGCCATCATGGGTCGCGGCAGCGCTCTGACCCGCCCGCCGCGCCTGGCCCTGCCGGAGGAAGACCGCCTGTTCGTCGAGCGCATCATGGCCAAGGCCTTGGCCAACCGCCCCACCCTGCCCGACGTCGGTCTTTGAATCATGCCCGGGCCAGGCGCATCCGCCAGGCCCGGCCCGCTGTCACAGCCACCCCCCAGGAAGCCTGATCATGTCCACTTCTTCCAACGCGACCAACCCGGCGGGACTCAAGCGCGTCGTAGCGGCCGCCATGGCCGGTACCGTCGCCGAATGGTACGAATTCTTCCTTTACGGCACGGCTTCGGCGCTGGTCTTCGGCCAATTGTTCTTTCGCCAGACCGACCGCCCTATCGATGGCATCATCGCGGCTTTCGCCCTCTACGCCGTAGGCTTTCTGGCGCGACCGTTGGGTGGGCTGGTGTTCGGCCATTACGGGGACAAATTCGGTCGCAAGCGGCTGCTGCAACTGAGTCTGGTGGTCGTGGGCATCACCACTTTCCTGATGGGCTGCCTGCCAGGTTTCGCCACCATCGGTTACGCCGCGCCGGTATTACTGGTGCTGTTGCGCCTGATCCAGGGTTTTGCCTTCGGCGGCGAGTGGGGCGGAGCGATCCTGCTGGTGTCCGAGCACTGTCCCGACAACCGCCGCGGTTTCTGGGCCAGCTGGCCGCAGGCAGGCGTGCCGGCGGGCAACCTGATCGCCACGGTCGCTTTGCTGGGGCTGTCCAGCGGGCTTTCCGAAGAGCAGTTCCTGGCCTGGGGTTGGCGTGTGGCGTTCTGGCTGTCGGCCATCGTCGTGCTGATCGGCTACTGGATCCGCAGCAGCGTCGACGACGCGCCCATCTTCAAGGAAGCCCAGGCGCGGCAGGCGTTGATTCAATCCGAACAACTGGGTGTAGTCGAGGTACTGCGCCACCATTGGCGTTCCGTGTTGGTGGGCATCGGCGCGCGGTTTGCCGAGAACATTCTGTACTACACGGTGGTGACCTTCTCCATCACCTACCTCAAGCTGGTGGTGCACAAGGACACGTCGCAGATTCTGCTGCTGATGTTCGGCGCACACTTGCTGCACTTTTTCATGATTCCGCTGATGGGTTACCTGTCCGACCTGATCGGCCGCAAACCGGTGTACCTGACCGGAGCGGTATTGACGGCGTTCTGGGGCTTCGTCGGCTTTCCGATGATGGACACCGGCAACAACTGGCTGATCATGGCAGCCATCACGCTAGGGCTGGCCATCGAGTCCATGACCTATGCGCCCTACTCGGCGCTGATGGCCGAGATGTTCCCAACCCACGTGCGCTACACCGCCCTTTCACTGTGTTATCAAGTGGCACCGATTTTTGCCGGTTCGTTGGCTCCGCTGATCGCGATCACCTTGCTCAACAAATACCAGAGCTCCACGCCTATCGCCTTTTACCTGGTGGGCGCCGCGGTGATCTCGATCATCGCCGTCAGCCTGACCCGAGAAACTCGGGGCAAATCGTTGCGCACAGTGGACGCCGAAGCGGCCACACGCGTGGCCGCCCGTGAGCAGGCTGAAGTAACGCGCGCCAAACTGGTCTGAGCGGTTGGCGCTGCCCCCCCCGTCAGCGCCTCCTCAAAGCCCCAGATCACTCAAGCCTGGGTGATCGTCGGGGCGGCGGCCCAGGGGCCAGTGGTATTTGCGCTCGGACTCGGCGATGGGCAGGTCGTTGATGCAAGCGAAACGCCGTTGCATGAGCCCGTTGGCGGCAAACTCCCAGTTCTCGTTGCCGTAGGAGCGGAACCAGTTGCCCGAATCGTCGTGCCACTCATAGGCGTAGCGCACGGCAATGCGGTTGTCGGCGAAGGCCCACAGTTCCTTGATCAGGCGATAGTCCAGCTCTTTACGCCATTTGCGTTCGAGAAACGCCTGGGCCTGGGCGCGTCCTTCGATGAACTCGCTGCGGTTACGCCAGTACGTGTCCTGGGTATACGCCAGCGCCACCTTGGCGGCATCGCGGGAGTTCCAGCCATCCTCGGCGCCACGCACCTTCTGGATCGCGGTTTCGAGGGTGAACGGCGGCAGTGGCAGGCGTTTCTCTTCGCTCATGTCGATGCTCCTAGAGTCGATGCTCCTAGAAAGGTTTGTAGGGCAGGAATTTGCCGTCCAGGGTGATCACGGCGCGGGATCCGCCTTCTGGATCTTCGACCTTCTTGATGTCGAGCTTGAAATTGATCGCGCTGATGATGCCATCGCCGAATTGCTCGTGCACCAGCGCCTTCAGGGTCGTGCCATAGACCTGGACCATTTCGTGGAAGCGATAGATGGTCGGATCGTTCGACACGTCTTCGGCATTGCCGCGTAGGGGTATGGTCTGCAGTTCGACTACCGCCTCGGCGTCCAGCCCCAGGCGTTCAGCCACCACTTCGGCCACTGCCTGAGGCAATGGATGCTGGCCCAAAAGCGCGGCGGTCACATACACCGTGCTCAACCCGGTGCCTTCGGCCAGGCCCGCCCAGGTCAGGTTGTTCGCGGTCTTGGCCTGCAAGACGCGCTCGGTCAGGGTCTGGCGTGGTGCCTTGGAAACGTTGCTCTGGGACATGGTCGATTCTCCGGATGGGAACGCAAGGTCAGGTGTAACGCTTGGAGGCACAGAATCAACAAAACCCACCATAATGGCCAAGACTCATTTCAGATCATTTCCATAATTCCAACTTATGGTGAATCCGTGCTGCTACGTCATATCCGCTACCTGCTGGCCGTTGCCGATCACGGTAATTTCACCCGCGCCGCCGAGGCCCTGCATGTGTCCCAACCTGCGTTGTCGCAACAGATAAAGCAACTGGAATCGAGCATGGGCGTGCCCTTGTTCGACCGCAGTGGCCGCAGCATCGTCCCCACCGATGCCGGTCGCGTGTACCTGGAACATGCGCGGCGCTCGCTGCGAGAGCTGGAGGCGGGTCGGCGCGCGGTGATGGACGTCAGCGATCTGTCGCGCGGCCAATTGCGCCTGGGCGTCACGCCGACTTTCAGCGAATACCTGGTAGCGCCGCTGATCGACCGCTTCTCGGCACGGTACCCAGGGGTTGCAATCAGCCTTACGGAAATGTCGCTGGAACAGATACTCGACGCCCTGGCCCGCGATCTGCTGGATGTGGCCATCGGCTTCACCGGCGAGCATGGCGCCGACATCGATGCGCAGCCGCTGTTCGAGGAGAAACTGTGCCTGGTCACGGCAGGCTCGGCGCTGGACCCCGGTCAGCAGAACAAGGTGCTGACCCTGGCCGATCTGCAGACGCTGCGCTTCGCCCTGCTGGCCCCGGCCTTCGCCACGCGTATCTCGGTGGATGCCTGGTGCCGCAAACAGCGCTTCACGCCCAACATTGCTCTGGAAGCCAATTCGATCGCCATATTGCTCAAGGTGATCAAGCAGGGGCGCATGGTGACCATCCTGCCCGATGCCATCGTGCGCGAGCAGCGCGACCTCTACGAGCTTCGTACCAGACCGGTGCTGCCCAGGCGCACGGCGGCCTTGCTACGGCGCAAGAACGGCTATCGCAGCGTCGCCGCCGATGCATTCGCCACGTTGGTGAAGGGGTTGCAGGACTGAACGCATCGGTGCCGGCGCAAACTTTTTCCTGATTCAGGCGTCAGCTTGAGAGCGACCTTTCGCCACCGCACTTTCGCCTTTGCACTTTCGTCATTGAACAGGGACTCACCATGGTTTTCTTCATCTTCCTGCTGGCCTGCGCCGCTGCGGCCAGCACCGGCATCATCTTCAAACCCGGCCAGTGGTACGCCTCGTTGGTCAAGCCTCGTTTCACCCCGCCGAACTGGGCATTCCCCGTAGCCTGGACGGTCATCTACCTGCTGCTGGCCTGGGCCGGCTACCGCCTGACCCAACTGACCGGCAGCGAGACGGTCCTGGCGCTCTGGGCCGCGCAGATTGCCCTCAACACCCTGTGGACACCGGTGTTCTTCGGCGCCCACCGCCTGCTGGCCGGCCTGGTGATCATCGTATTGCTGTGGCTGGTGACCGCCGCCATGGTAGTTCTGGCCATCCGCCTGGACCTGATCACCGGGCTGATTCTGTTCCCCTATCTGGCCTGGCTGTGCGTGGCGGCCGCGCTGAACTTCTCGATCCTGCGCAACAACCGCTGAGCTCGGTGCCACGCCGCCTGGCTCAGGTCAGATGGCGAACTCACCCACCAATGCCGTCAGACCGACCGCCAGTCGCGACACTTCGCCACTGGCGGTCGCCGTCTGGGTGGCACCCGCAGCACTCTGCATCGAAAGATCGCGAATGCTGGTGATGTTGCGGTCGATCTCCCGCGCTACCTGAGCCTGCTCTTCGGCGGCGGTCGCGATCACGGTGTTGCGTTCGCTGATCAGGTTGATCGATTCGGAGATCTGGCTGAGCGAGGTACTGGCGTGCTGCGCCACGGCCGACGAATCGCTGGCCATCTGCTGGCTCTGCTCCATGGCTTGGACGGCCTGCACCGAATCGGTCTGCATCGAGCCGATCATCTTCTCGATCTCCTGAGTCGACTGCTGCGTACGGTGAGCCAGAGCGCGCACTTCATCGGCAACCACGGCAAAGCCACGGCCCTGTTCACCAGCGCGAGCCGCTTCGATGGCAGCGTTCAGTGCGAGCAGGTTGGTTTGTTCGGCAATGGCGCGGATCACCTCGACCACCGTGTTGATCTCACGCGCCCGAGCCGACAGCTGCTTGACCTGAGTGCTAGTGCTGCCCACGTTGGTCGCCAGCGCCTGGATAGCGGTCAGGGTCTGTTCGACCTTGCCCAGACCATCCCTCGCCAGCGATTGGGTGGTGGCCGAGGCGTCGGCGGCTTCGGCCGCGTTACGCGCCACCTCGTCGACCGCCGAGCTCATCTGGGTGACCGCACTGGCCGCCTGATTGACCTCATCGTTCTGGCGCACCAGCCCCCGGCTGGATTCCTCGGTCACCGCGCTCATCTCTTCCGAGGCGGCGGCCAGTTGGCTGGAGCTGTCGGAAATGTGCGCGATCGTCTGCCGCAGGTTGGCCTGCATCCGTGCCAACGCCGTGAGCATGCTGGCGGCTTCGTCCTGGCCAACCACGACGATCTGTTCGGTCAAGTCCTTGCGCGCGATGCGCTGGGCGATCTGCACGGCTTCCTGGATGGGCTGGGTGATGCTGCGGATCAACAGCGCCGCAAGCAGGATGGTCGCCAGCACGGCCGCAGCCATCAGCCCAATGACCCAGGCACGGCCCGACTCGAAGGTCGCGAGCGCCGCATCCCCGGCGTCGGTGGCACCGCGGTCGTTCAGCGCCATGAGCTCGTTGACCTTGCCTTCCAGGGTGTTGGTCAGCGGGCGAATGGCCGTGTTGATCAGGCCGGTTGCCGCCGTGGTGTCGGCAGCGCGCAGCATGGGTTCGAGCTGGCCCAGCAGTTGGTCATACGCAGCCGCATCGGAACGTATGGAGTCGTAAAGTTTGCGGTCATCGTCGCTGGCAACGGTGCTTTCATAGTGCTTGATGGTTTCCTGAAAAGCACGGCGATAGCCGGGAAACGCAGCGATCGTCTGTTCACGAAGCGCGGAATCGGTGGTGGTGGCGCCGCGCATGCTTTCGAGCCGCAACCTCAAGAGCCCACTGTTCATCTGGCCCGCGTCGCGGATACCCAACATCCAGTTGGTTTCCACATCCTGCTCGGCCTGGTACAGCTTGTCCATCTGGACGATGGAAAGACTTCCAAGAAGGATGACGACCACGACAATGGCCGAGAAGAATGCAATAGCGCGGGGGGCGAGGTTCAGGCGTCGAATGATCATGCAGGATTCCATTGCGATCAGGGGTTGATGCCTTCAGTCATCGGCCTGCGGCGCAAACACTTGAGCTAGAGGGCCCTGGGCAAATGTAAGCAAGCGCGAGAACAGGCCAGCTGTATGCCTGTACAGCCATTCAAGGGCAACCTATGTATAATCGCCCGCTTCAACGAAAATGGGTCCGCGCATGTCCAACGCCGATTACGAGGGTTCGCTCCCGCCACCTGCCGAAATGACCGTCATCCCCGTCATTCTGCGCCTGGTCAAAGAGGCGACCGGTCTGAGATTTGCGGCAGTGGCCAGGGTCACCGCCACGCGCTGGGTCGCCTACGCGGTGGACGACTCGGCCCACTTGGACATACGCCCGGGCGATCAGCGGCCACTTGCACAGACGTTGTGCAACGAAGTCCGCCAGCGTCGCCAGTCGCTTGCCTACGGCGAAGGCATGCACGTTCTGGCCGACGGACGCTACGAGCCGGAAACCCAACCAGGCCTGGAAACATTCAAAAGCCATATCTCGGTGCCCATCATCACCTCAGCAGGCGTGTTCGTAGGGACCCTCTGCGGACTGGACCCGGAACCGGTCGCGGTCGAAAATGCCAGCGTGATCGACACCCTCGAACTGTTCGCACAACTGCTGGCCAGCCATCTGGAACTTCACGCGCGGCTGCACGACAGCCAATCCGAACTGGGGGCATCCGAAGAAACCGGGCGATTGCGCGAGCAATTCGTGGCGGTACTGGGGCACGACCTGCGCACGCCGATCAGCGCCGTGCGGATGAGTGCCGATCTGCTGGACCGGCAGGTCACCGATAAGCGCTCCAAGACCCTCGTGGCCGCGATCCAGAGCAGCGCCAAGCGCATGTCGGCGTTGATCGACGACGTGCTGGACTTCACCCGCTGCCGCCTGGGCAGCCGCTTCGTGATCAACCTGAACCGCGTCGACAACTTGTTCGAAGCGTTGATCCCGGTCATCGCCGAAATCCGCCATGCCCACCCGCTGGCCGATGTCAGCTATCACTACACCGATGCCAAACCCGTTCAGTGCGATTTCGGACGCATCAGCCAGTTGGTCTCCAATCTGCTGTCGAACGCCGTACACCACGGCGCACCCGGCGGCCCGATCAGCATCGATGGACGCATCGAGCAGGACAGCCTGGTGCTGTCGTTTTGCAACGAAGGCCTGCCCATCCATCCCGACCGGATGGATCTGCTGTTCAAGCCGTTCACCCGCGCCGACAACGACCGGCAAAACGAAGGACTGGGTTTGGGTCTCTACATCTGCTCGCAGATCGCCGAGTCCCATGGCGGACAGTTGCAGGTCACTTCCAGCGATCGGCACACGGTGTTTACCGTGCGATTGCCGGTGCTTGACCAAGGTCGAGCCGAGCGCTGAAAGCCATACGACGGTACCGCGCTCACACTCCGCCTTCAGGTCGACAATGATGTGACCATCACCGCAGCCGGCTAGGCGTTCGCACTATGTTCACTGAAGCACGGCGCAGCTAACGCCTTATTGACCTTGAGCAACAGGATAGGGTGATACGCGCGCGCCTGATGGTTAAATTACGAATGAGGTCGGAGGAGCAGCAATCCACTGGTTCAAAAGCATCGGCGTCATCTCGCTTGGTCCAGAGTTGGAAAGCGGATTTAAGGCAGCCCCCCCTTGGGCGCCTCCGAAGCTCGCCATCGCATTGATGAGATTTTCAACGCGTGAGGTATCAATTGGGTACTCGCTTACCGATATCTCCTGAGCGCGACTGGCTGCATTTTGATTCCAACCGGCGAAAGCGACAGAATCAGATGTACCCATGACCTCCGAGGCCGCGAGCCTGTCGCCAATCCAAATGGGTTGCTTTCCCGAATCATGATGAGGCTTGGTTCCCTGGCCACCATGCCATGCCTCATCCTGAGGCTCGCTCGCTATCGAAGCAACAATCGGCCCACCCAGAATCATGTCGCTGCCTAGGCTTTCGCCAATCCAATGATCGACAGGATCCATCACCACCATTGACTCGATCTGCGCGGGCATATATTCAACACCCTCGATAGTAATAGAAGCGAGAGAGCTGCCTTGGAAATAATAGCCAAGGACCGTAACGCTTTGATCAACACCCTCACCTATTCGGATGATCAGATCATCAAAAGAACGCTGAAATGAAATCGAGTCGAGCGAAATACGTGTATCCATGATCAATCTATCAGCGCCCCCAGTGCCTGCAGCAATTTTGTCGTGACCTCCACCTGACTCATAAATATACGTGTCGTCGCCGCGATCACCCGAGAGATAGTCGTCACCTGTTCCGCCGTTGAGAATATCGTCTCCCGCAGCACCATGAAGGATATCGTCACCGGCCAGCCCGAGGATCAGATCGTTACTGGAAAGACCATGAAGGCTATCTGACTGCTCGCTCCCGAAAATCCTGTGGGATATAGGAAAACCAGATAGCAAACGGTCGGACGAATAATGCAAAGCCTGTTGCCCGTCGGTTAAGGTAATCGCGTACCGTGTAGCACCGTGCGTGAAGATCGACCGAAACGTGAGCGTGTCTTGCCGGGTGTCATCAAAGAACAATACCAAGTCTTCGTCAGATCGCTCAAGCATGTAGCTTGAAAAATCACCAATGGGCAATTGCACCTTTACTTGGCTGAAACCCCCGCACTCTAGAACATCATGGTCAGCGCCGCGACCGAAAAATACGGTATTATTTCCTTCGCCAAAACCGAGAGTGTCATTACCTTTACCACCATCGAACAGATTATTACCTCCGTTATCGGCAAGGTGATCACTACCATCACCTCCAAAGAGCTGATCATTACCGGCACCGCCATAGATCTCGTCGTCACCCGAGCCACCGTAAAGAACATCATTCCCTCCACCTCCAAGTATCAAATCATCCCCATCTTCTCCATTCAATACGTTATCCCCATGATCACCACGCAGGTCATCAGCGACTTTAGTGCCGACCCATACCGCCGCTTGGATTTTTTCGCGATTCCAAGACAATCCATTTGAAAATTCAATGCTGCTGATCGATTCCGGCGCGTCATCATGAACGATGAAATAAGACTCTGCATGTATGGACTGAGTAGGGTCGTTTGCGAGCTGAATCACCAAGTCGTGCATGGATCGATAGAGGATGATATCTGAAGGCGCTATATCAGGCCCGAATTTCACCACATTGATAGCGCCATCTGATTCCCTGATGATATCCCGTCCCCAACCGCGCGAAAAATAGTAGGTATCCATGCCTCGTCCTCCCGACAGCGTATCGTTTCCCGAACCACCTATTAACAAGTCATCGCCATGACCACCTGAGATGTAGTCGTCCCCATCTCCACCAATAAGTATGTCATCGCCAAATGCTCCGGAGAGCTCATCGTCCCCAGCGCCGCCATTCAAGAAGTCGTTACCCACACCTCCGGCGACATTGTCATCACCTTCCTCTCCAAAGAGGATATCTCTGCCTGCACCGCCATCAATTCTGTCATTTCCATCCCCACCACCGACGATATCGTCTCCAGAGCCACTGTGCACATGGTCTGCTCCGTTCCCCCCTAAGATGAAGTCAGACCGATCACGTGAGTCTCGCAGCTGGTTGGGACCCGTTGCTTCATCCAGATCATCGCTATACATAGCGGTAAGCCGAGCAAATTGTTGCGATGACAAGGCACGGGCTGTGGGTATTATCATACTTGCCCACTCGTCGGTTTTCAGTTCACGAGTAAGTTCGATAGCATCTACAACCGCCTGTAGCGGATCAGTTTGCAGGAGTGCCTCAAGGGAGCGTGTTATTTCCTCATACCGTTCGGCCGGAACACCATTTGCAACGACGAACTTCCTCTTGTCAGCGTAGGCAGCCAGTCGTGTGTGTAAAACCAGACCATTATGCACCGAAGCCCGGAGTGCAGTATAAGCCCTTTCTATTTGTGCTACCTGCTGTGGTTGAACGTTGATATCTCGCTCCGTGACATAAATTATATCTGGGGGCGGGCCAATGAACGGTACTTGGGATTCTGCTTGACTGCCCACATCCACCCCAGCCAAATAATACAGTGAGGGCATATCAAAATCTTCAGGGTCAAAGGTAAAATACTCAATACCTGTAAAAGCCTCGAGTATCTCAATCTTTCGCAACAGGTCTGCTTTCGATAGGTCGTCAGGGGAAGGCAAAGTGGAAACCACACTCGATTCGGACGCTCGCAGGCCCGCATGCCAAGAATACTGGAACTCCACGGCGTACGGGTCACGTGATAAGGAGGCGATCCGTTCTCTAAAGTTTTTCTCAGTGCTGGTTTCAGTCCAAGACATCAACAGGTCATCAAGCAGTGCGAATTGAGCCAATCGCGTAGGCGCCTTGGCATAGGCCGCAAGTGCTGTTTTTAATTTACTACTTAGCATGGCGGATTCACGCAGACTTCTTAGCGAACCGGAGCCATTCATATCAGGAAGTCTTGCGGCAACAGCATCAAGTGCAATCGGACTTTGAGGGTCCTGAAAGAACGTATTCTTGATGAAATTGACACCCTCAATGTTTCTTTCGACGACCGCACCAGCACGCGTCGACTGATAACTACCAATACCCGAAATCACATTACCGTTATCCATATAGCTTAGGGCTTGATGAGCCAGGCTGATCGAGGTTATAGCGTGTTCGCTCAGACTTTTTAGCTCCGCGCTTTGTGATAGGCCGTCCTGGTTCAGATCCCGCCATACCTTGACACGTTCGAAATCAGCGTCATTGGCGTCGAACACCGAGTCCTTATTGGTATCGTAATCAGCAAGCGCTTCAAAACCACTACTGGCTTTCTGCCCTGAGGCAAGTATCATATCGACCCCAAACAATTCGCCGCCGTTATTGATGGTACCGTCACGGTTTTTATCAATGACCAAAAGGCCGTCGTCGCTGAGTACCCACCCCGATCCAGTTCTTACGCCATCCCCGTCATGGTCAAACATGATGCCGACATCTGCGGACACTGTTTCAACTCCATCACCATCAAGATCGAGGACAAGAGGATCGATAACCTGCCGCGCGCTGGTGAAATAAGCATAGACATCGAAGTCGATCGATTCCCGCGGAGCGAACACGTGGCTGAGCGTGCTCCAAACACTATCAAAACTGATCATGTGGCCCAACCACGTACTAGACTCTAATACACTATTACCCGTGTCATAGCTGTGGTACATCAAGCCCATCGTTTCAAAGGCAAGCTCCAGTTCTTTATCGGCATGCCCTGCTGACTCCAGCACCTTGTCCCAGTACGCTTCGATTTCTGACGAATCATTAATGATTTTGAAAATACTGTCTAGCGTCCAGGCCTGGATAGGCAGGCCGTTAGCTTCGAAGACCTGGGTGTGAAACTGCAATACCTCTTCAGAATTTATCTCCCTATCTACGCTGCCATCATTACCACTCGCTATAGAATCAAGAACATCTAAATAACCGCGCGCCATATCCAAACGAATTTTATTCACATCGGACTCGGTAAGCGTTTTTCCACGACTTCTAGCGACAGACCTCATATAGGATAACGCTGCCTCACCAGACAGTGAGTTTCCTAACGCGACACCATCCGCAAGCCGCGCATAATTAAATCCATTCTCGGCGAAATAGCCATACATCTGGCTGACGCCCTGGTCCGCTAATACAGTTCTGGCGACATCCAACTGATCTCGCTCAATCTTCCTGACCATTTACCTCTCCCTGCCCTTGATGACACCAATTAATATTTTTGCCTCATCCAATATGGTTTCCCATTGTGAGAGCATATGGTAGCTGAAGCCGACTCTGAGTTCGGTGGCGGTACCCACCGATTTAGAATGTAGTAAACACCTCGTACGAAACTTGCTCGAATGAAACCTACAGATAATATATAGCGGGTCAACTTCATTGGCCGAGTTAGACCAATAGATTTCTGCCAGGCTTGTTTTGTAGACCGGATCAACACCGGAGTACTTCTGAAGACTAAACGCCTCTTCCGAACCGTAGGCTTGGCCCTGACCAGCCTTTAAATGCGGCATGTATCGTTGCAGTGTTCCGGTAAAGTCTAAGCTACTGGATGCAGGGTTCAACCTCACCATATGTATCGAAACATGGCGCTTATCCGGATCATTATAGACATTGCGTCTTCCAGCGGCTTCCATGCCCGGATAATAGACTTCCAGCACAATGGACTTGAATGACCCCGTACAGTCTTTTGTGCCGTGCTTGGGGCGGGACACCCACGAATCCCCCTCCAGCTCGGGGGGAAAGAATGTGTATTTCATATCGATCACAACCGTGTCTTTACCCCAGAGTCCACACCACACACCGGCAGCTCTTGCGGAATCCATGTCACCCAGCACAACGACCACGACAAAACATATATATACGAAGGTTTTCATGACGCATCCCGATCACGCGTGGTGTAAAATGCTGCAAAAGATAGCCCTTAGCCATTTACCGCAGAAGAGCTAGCCTGAAGCTTTACGTGCAATACCCTTTTGCCCGTTCGATAACAAGCATAGCGGGCCAAACAGCTGGGCGACCGCTGATAATATTATCGGAATATGTCAAGCATGAAGGGGTAGCGCTATCTGACGATCAGAATAATGTAGGTCTGCACACCAACGAAGTTACACCAACTCCAATCCTAGAGCTTACATAGCCACCCCATACATCCTAAAAAGCATTAATACCTATTCGTCCATACAACTGATTTACACTTATTGATAAACACACGCATCTAATACCTCTACCTGCCAAACAGATAGACATCATTCCATTGGATATCCGCAGACTCAAAGATCCCGATAAGTGGCAGCCGCGTACGCATCACCTTGCCAACTACTTAGGCAATAGCTAATTCACCGTTGTGGTGTCGTATTGGATAGGTACAGCCAGATATGGCTCGCAGAAGACTATAGATGCGTACCACGCCCCACCCACCACCTCACGCTCTGCCAAACAGAAGCCTCAAGCCTGCTCCGGCAAACACCATCGCCAAGGTGCCCTCGATCCAGCGGCGCGCCTTTTGATAGGCGCGCACCATCGGCGCTGTGGAAAACACCACCGCGTAGCCGCCGAAGATGGTCACGCTGAGCACGGCGCAACCGGCCAGGATGATGGCGACCGTCGAAGTGGTAGCCCCTGGCCCCAGACCGAGGGTCATCGTCGCGATCCAGCTCAGGATCGCCTTCGGGTTGGTGAGGTGCATCAACAGGCCACGCTGATAGAGCTTCCATCCAGATGCCTTGGGCGCCGATGACAACTCGTTGGCAAAGCGTTCGTTGGAGGTCAGCGCCGAGCGGCAGGCCTTGCTGGCAAGAAAGAGCAGATAGGCGCCCCCTATCACCTTCAAGACGATGAGCGCCTCGGCGTATTGAACGATAACGGCGGAAACCCCTGTCGCGGCCATGGATCCCCAGAAGAACGAACCGCTGATGACACCCCCTGCCAGCATCAGCGCCGGCCGTCTGCCCTGGTGCATCGCCGCGCTCATGATCCGCATGTTGCTGGGGCCGGGGCTGGCGGCGCCAACGATGTAGGTCACGAACACCAGCAGTAGAAGATGAATATCGAATGACATTGAAGGACTCCATTCCAAGGCGGCAGGTTATCGGTTTGGATACCTTATAGTACCGTCACGCTTTGAAGTATCCCCAGCCGCCACTTTCAATACCGAGGAGCTCTTGCATGTTCACAGGTCTCAGCGCGTTCCCATTGACCCCGCTGCGCAATGGCAAGGTAGACGAAAACGCCTTCGTCGGCCTGATCGAAAACCTGGTCTCGGCCGAGGTCGATTCCATCGGTGCCTTGGGATCGACAGGCAGCTATGCCTATCTCAACCGCGAGGAGCGGCGCCTCGCCGCCCAGCTGGCCGTTGGCGCGGCAGGTGACGTGCCTGTGATCGTCGGCATCGGCGCGGTCGCCACGCGGGACGTGCTGCTGCTGGCCGAAGATGCCCAGGCTGCCGGCGCGTCGGCGCTGCTACTGCCACCGGTGAGCTATCAGGCGCTTCGTGCGGATGAAGTGTTCGAACTCTATGAAACGGTCGCCCACCGGGTGTCGCTGCCGTTGGTGGTCTACGACAACCCTGGTACCACGCATTTCCAATTCACCGACGAGCTTCACGGGCGCATCGCCGCCCTGCCCAACATCGCGTCGATCAAGATCCCGGCTGTCCCGGCCGACCCGGCACAGGCGTCAGCCAGGGTCGCGAGCCTGCGGGCGGTCATCCCCAGTCACGTCAGCATCGGCGTCAGTGGCGATGCGGCCGCAGTGAACGGCCTGAATGCAGGGTGTGAGTTGTGGTACTCCGTGATGGGCGGCCTGTTTCCGCGAACCGCACGGGCATTGGTCGAGGCAAGCCGATCCGGGCAGGCCGAGCGGGGCCTTGAAGAATCGGCCCGGCTCGAACCGTTGTGGGCCCTGTTTCGTGAGTACGGCAGCCTCAGAGTCATTGCAACGGCCGCCGAAATCCTCGGCCATACCGCTGCGAACTGCCTGCCGCCGCCGCTCAAGGGGCTCGACGGGCCATCGACCCAGCGAGTCGCGCAGATCCTGCAGGCGCTGCGGCTGGCCTGAGGCGCGCTATCGCTCCGTCTCCATGCTCAGGCTCACGTCCGACGGTGCCTGTAGCCTGTAACCCATGCTGTGCACGGTATGCAGCAACGGCACCTCGAACGATTTGTCGATGGTTCGGCGCAGCATGTAGATGCCGGTTCGCAGGCTGTCCGAATCGGGCGTTTCCTCACCCCACAGCGCCAGTTCCAACTCGCGGCGCTTCACGATGGCGGGGCTCTTGCGCATCAACAGTTCCAGCAGCACGAGGGTGGTGGGGTTGAGCTTGAGCAACCTGCCCGCCCGCTTTACCTCCAGTGAATCCAGATCGAAGCTCAGGTCATGGACTTCGAGCACGTTTTTCCTCATCCCGGCCGAACGTCGACTCACTGTCTCGACGCGGGCAAACAGCTCGGACAAGGCGAACGGCTTGACGATGTAGTCGTCGGCGCCAACGCGAAATCCCGTCAGCCGGTCCTCCAGCTCGTCACGGGCAGTCAGCATCAGAATGGGCGTGTGCCGCCGGGAGACCGAGCGCAGCTTGTGACAGACCTGGTTGCCGTCCATGCCGGGCAGCATCACATCGAGAATGATGGCGTCATAATTGCCGGTCATCGCCAGGTGAAGCCCGGTCACGCCATCCAGTGCACCGGTCACTTCACACCCCTTGAGCACGAAGTATTCCGAGACGTTGGCGAGGATATCGGCATGATCTTCGATGACCAGTATGCGCATGGGACTCTCTTTTTATGTAAGGCACGAGTACGAAACACAACTACCCACTCAACGCTGGACCGGCATTTGTTTCGTGGCCACCAGCGCATTGCCGCTCACCCCTCTGCAGCCGGCAAACATGTCCAGCGCGCTGTTGTAGACCCGCGTCTGGACATTCAACAAGCCTAGCATCGAGTGAAAGAGATTGTCCTGACTCAGCGGATCGTTGCGTGTGCGCTGCAAACAATGACTGTCGACGGCAAGCGCACGTTGATAACTGTCGGAGAACCATACCAGCAGTGGGACGTGTTTCTGCTGGTCAGGTGCCAACATGTAGGGCGTGCCGTGCAGGAACACGTTGTACTCGCCAAGAGACTCGCCGTGATCGGAGAGATAGATCATGGCGGTGGCCACACGGTCCTGGTTGTTGCGCAGGGTATCGATCAGCCGCGCCAGAACGTGATCGGTGTACAGCACGGTATTATCGTAGGCATTGACGATACTCTCCCGGCTGCAGGCGTCCAGCGCGTTGCTCTTGCACACCGGAGTGAAGTGCTCGAAGGCTTGCGGATAGCGCTTGAAATATTCAGGCCCGTGACTGCCCATCTGGTGCAGGACCAACACGGTATCGTTGGAAAGGTGATCGATGAAGGCCTGCAAACCCTGCAGCAGGATTTCGTCCCTGCACTCGCTGTCTGCGCACAGAGCCGGGTCCTTGCCGTGGCTGACATCCAGCTGGGTGACCCGGTCGCAGGTGCCCTTGCAGCCGGACTGGTTATCCCACCACACCACGTCCAGGCCGGCACGCTTGAGCACGTCCAGCAACCCTTCCTGGTTTTTCGCGACGGCTGGTTTGTACTGCTTGCGGCCCATGTTGGAAAACATGCAGGGCACCGACACAGCGGTTTCGGTGCCGCAGGAATGCACGTCGGTGAACGACACCAGACCCTGCTCAGCGGCCAGTTGCGGTGTGGTATCGCGCCCATAGCCGAGGATGCCGAAGTTATCGGCCCGGGCACTTTCGCCCACCACCAGTACGGTCAATGATTTGGTGGGGTGGTTGCCCACGTTCACCGCACGCATCGCATCCTCACCCAAGGGCACGAAAGGATGCTCGACGGTCGACACCTGCTCGCGGGCATAACCGATCGAGGCGCCGATGTAGTTGCTGGGCACCACCATCAGGCGCAACTCGTGGTGATTGCGCAACAGTGACGACAGCCCCTGATAGTCCAGCAATGCGACGCCGGTGATGATGCCCGCACAGCCGGTGCCGATGAGCACTTTGTGGAGCAGCTCGCGATGGGGTTTGCGATACGCAATAGGTGTCTTCCACAACAGCACACACGGCAGCACGCCCAGCGCCAGCAGGTAGACCCACAGCAGGGGCGACAGTAGGCCTTCCACTTCGGTCACGTTGGTTTCGACAAGATTGCGGAACATGCCCGCGTCGACCACGATTCCGTACTGCCCCATGAAATACGCCACACAGGCGCTGACCAGAAACAACACCATCAGCAGCGGTTTCAACAGCTTGGGAAAGGCCAGCATCGTCAACACGAAGTTGAAGACGCACAACAGCAACATCCCAAACGCCCAGGCCAGTTGCGTACCTGCGCCCTCGCCGCCCGTGATGGACGCCAGGTGTTGCCAAAGTGGTGTGTTGAAAGCAATCAATAGAAACAGGCTTGCAGCCAGTGTGACTAATTCCGGACGAACAGGTTTTATCTTGAACATGCGAGTCTACTGTCAGGCAGATAGGCGGGCCGTGCGCAGTGCGCCGGGTATCGACAGCGCGGACTGTAATCTCGAATAACTCAAACTTTCGTGAAAGATTTGCGAGGAAAAGCTTGCTGGAAAAGAACCCGAAGTGTGCATCTCCCGCGCATTGATCATCAGTCGCAGTCATCTGCTGAACGCTGCCCACCTAACGCATTTTTCACATCTTCTTCACCCATCACTGAAGGCCGGAAATCTATCGTCGCCAGCACAGCACGCTGCAGGCAGAACCTTTGGCTGAGCAACGCTTGCGAGACTTCGTGCCTACCGCCCTCATTGATTGTCTACCCACCGATCGGAGCCGTTCATGGCTATCGAAATACCTTCCCGTGCGTCCCGGCCTTTTGACTTTCGTTTCGCCCTGGGTGTGCCACTCGCCCTCATGGCAGTGATGCTCTGGCTGTATCCGCCGGCACTGGACTTTGCGCTTGCACAAGTGTTCTACGTACCCGGCAGCGGCTTCATCGGGCGGCAAAGTTACTGGCTGGAAAACATCCTGCACGACCGCGCCAAACAGGCCGTGATCGCCTTCGCCGTACTGGCGCTGGCCGGATTCATCGTCAGTCTGTGCAGCCCGAAGTGGCGGCAATGGCGCCGGCCTTTGGGCTACGTGGTGCTGTCGATGGCCCTGACGACTGCGGTGGTGATGCCACTCAAGGTGCTCACCGCCGTGCATTGTCCGTGGAGCTTGAAGGAGTTCGGCGGCCAGGAAACCTACACGCCCCTGCTCAGCCCACGCGCCGAAACCGAAAAACCCGGTTTGTGCTGGCCGGGCGGTCATGCGTCGAGCGGCTTCTCGCTGCTCGCGCTGTTCTTCTTCTGGCGCGACCGCCGCCCACGCACTGCGCGAATCGCCCTTGCCGTGGCGCTGGGATTGGGGGCGATCTTTTCCCTGGGCCGCATGGCGCAGGGCGCCCATTTCCTCTCCCACAACATCTGGACCCTGCTGATCGATTGGATGATCTGCGTGCTGTGTTACCGCTGGATTCTGTATCGGCCTGCGGCGTCCCGGATCACCCGCAGCCAGGCCACGATGGTCACCGGAGATCGCTGAAATGAGTGCCAGACGCCAGCCGTTCAAACAGGCGAGCCTGCTGCTGGCTCTGGCAATGGCTGCCGCCCTGCTCAGCGCGTGCCAGACGACACGCGAGCGGCTGTTGGCCGAAGGCTACCCCGCGCCGTTCGCCAACGGCTTCGAGGACGGCTGCAGCAGTGGCCGCAACGCGGCGCAGGCGCTGGGGGAATTTCGCAAGAACGTCCCCACCTACCTCGCGGATCGCCAGTACGCCACCGGCTGGGACGACGGCTTTCGCCAGTGTCAGGCCAGCGTCGCCAGCGATTTCCAGCGCCGCATCGGTACCGACAGCAAGGCCGACCGCGACTGGCGGCATGCCCGGGATCAAGACATGGGCAAGGCCTTGGGTCGTACGTCGCGTGACTAGGCAGATCGGTTAGATTGCCGTCACTTCGCGACTATCGTTCGGATGCTCCGCATCGACGATCAGCGTTGCGCGGGCCAGACGAATACGCGGCGGCGCCGTCGTAGTGATAGCGCAGATGAGCAAGCAACATACCGATTGGCGCACGCGGCGACTGCCACGGTTCGCGTGACCTCCGTATCCACCCGCCAACAGTCCTTCCATTATGCGAGATCCCAATTCTGCAACAAGCCGAAAGATATGCTGTGTCGTTGAGCTCGCCGCAAGGCAGCAACTGCGTTAAAAATGGCGTGAATGGCTGAACGTGGTGTCTATGTAGCGTGAAGAACATTGCCCTGTTTTCAGGCGCCGCTTGCCAATACCCACACGGAACGCTCATCGATGCACGAGAACACCCACTGGCCGCTGACACTCTACTTCGACGGTGACTGCCCCCTGTGCGCTCACGAGATCAAGGTCCTGAGCGCTCGCGCCTCACCCGATCGCCTGCGTTTCGTCGACATCAGCGATCCGGCCTTCGATGCCCCATCCCTGGGGTTTACCCGTGCGCATATGGAGTCGTTGCTGCATGCCCGCTTTGCCGACGGAACATGGGTCACCGGCCTGGACGCCACACTCTGGAGCTGGCGAGCCGCAGGCCTTGGCATCTGGGCGGCGCCGTTGTCGTGGCGCTGGGCCCGGCCGCTGTTGAACGTGGGCTATCGCCTGTTCTGCCGCTGGCGCCCGCACCTGGCATGGCTGCCCCACCCCGACGGCAGCGCGCGCTGCCGTAGCGACAGCTGTGCGCTTCCCGATACGGATCGTGCGGCGCGCAAGCAGCCGCCTTCTGAGCCTCGGTGAGCGCCAAGGCAGTCGCTTTCACGCCATGTGTCGCATGGCAAACGAACCCATCAAATCGTCGCATGTTGCCAAAATTGACAACATGCGTATGATGGACTACAACGCAAGGAATGCTCGTGGACGTACTCAAGAAGGATCGGTTCGATGAAGCCTGTCGAAGGCATCCAACGTGCGCCAACGCACTCCGGACGTGCTATCGAGTGCTGTGCGCTATCGAACCTGAAAGCTACAACGACTTGAGCAATGCCTTCGGCAGCAGGCTCGATCTGTTCAAACCTCGTTCTGGTGCAGGATGGGTTGTGATTGATATTGGCGGTAACAAGTTAAGGCTGATCGCGGGCATAAACTACGAACGGAAGAAGTTGTACGTAAAACATATCTATACACATGCGGAATACGACGCTGCAAACCAATGGTATGCCAGAAACAGTCAAGGAGTGAGGCCATGACCGCTGCGCTTGAAAACTCGCAAGCTATTCGCGCTGCTCTGGAGAGCCTTCAGCGGCTGGTCGAGCAACTTCGTGAGTCTTTCGTTGGCGGAATCCATACGCCTGACGAGTACCAACGTGCGTCTGTTCTGCTGGACGAGCTGACCGATGGCCACCCCCTTAACAAGTACGAGACACAAGTTCTGATCGAGCTTGAGGAGGCCATTGAGCTATATGAGCGCGAATCCGAACACTTCGCGGCTATCAATGCGAACCTGACATCCGCCGTCACGCCCGTGCAGCTCCTACGTGACTTCATGGACGTGCTTGGGCTCACCGGTTCGGACTTGCCTGAAATTGGAGACAGGCACGTAGTCTCCAAAGTGCTTTCGGGCACGCGTCCGATCAGCCACAAGATGGCCTATGCGCTGGCCGAGCGGTTCAGCACCAAACCGGATGTTTTTTTGGAGAAGCAAGAGCGGTCCTGACGTTGCTCGATCGTTTCGGCGAAGACTATCGGCGTCACGGAAACTGCGCCGTTCACGAAAGCGCAGTGGTGGAAGAAGGCGCTGTACTCAACGGCGCGATCATCATCGGTGAAGAAGCCTTCGTCGCCGCGGGTGCGTACCTGCGTGATGGCGTTTACCTGGGCAGGCAGTGCATCGTGGGCCCCTGCTGCGAGCTCAGATGCAAGCAAGTGACACATTCACTTTCCTGAAAAAACACAGAAACATTTTGAAACACGCGGCGCATCTCCCTACTCCAACGTCTTTCTCTCAAAGACTAATCCATGAAGACGCCCCGTCCTGCCGCACGTTTGGAACCGCTCGAGCAACTGCGTAACTTGAAGATGGCGCGATCCGCCCATGCCTATGTGCGGGGCAGCACGGTGCAATTCTATGACTGGCTGCAGTCGCAATCGGGCCGACGCTTGCCCAGTGGTCCGCCGGTGTGGATCTGCGGCGACTGCCATGCCGGCAACCTCGGCCCTACCGGGGATTCGAAGGGCCGTATCGATATCCACATCCGCGATCTGGACCAGACCGTCATCGGCAACCCGGTGCACGATCTGGTGCGGCTGGGCCTGTCGCTGGCGACCGCCGCACGCGGCTCGGACCTGCCGGGCGTGGCCACGGCGCGCATGCTGGAAGAAATGATGGTGGGTTATGAACAGGCCTTCGAGAACAACCACGACGAAGAACCGCAACGCCCCGCCCAGGTGAAGGCCGGCATGCGCAGCGCCGTGCAGCGGACCTGGAAGCACCTGGCTCAGGAACGCATCGAGGATATGCGCCCGACGATTCCATTGGGCAAGCATTTCTGGGCCTTGTCCAAGACCGAGCGCAGCGCCATCAAAACGCTGTGCGCCACCGATGAGATTCATGCCTTGGTCACGTCGTTGAAAGGGCGATCGGGCAGCGACAGTGTCGAACTGCTGGACTCGGCTTACTGGGTCAAGGGTTGCAGCTCTCTTGGGCTCAAGCGCTACGCCGTGCTGCTGGGCGTGGGCGACGATGACGATCAGGAGTTGTGCCTGCTCGACATCAAGGAAGCCGTGGCGGCCGCAGCGCCGCGCACCGTTCGCGCAGGCATGCCACGGGACAACGGCAAGCGCGTGGTCGAAGGTGCCCGGCACCTGTCCCCCGGTCTGGGCAATCGCATGCTGGCCACGCGCATGCTCGACCATGGCTTCTTCATTCGCGAACTGCTGCCTCAGGACATGAAGCTCGAGCTTGATCAGTTGAGCGAAACCGAAGCCATGCGTGCGGCCAGTTACCTGGCCAGCGTGGTCGGTACGGCACACGCCCGGCAGATGGACCTTTCGACCAGAGCCGCCTGGATCCGCGAGCTGCAAACCAACCGCTCCAACACCCTGGATGCGCCTTCCTGGCTTTGGTCCAGCGTGGTGCATCTGGTAGGCAGCCACGAACAAGGCTATCTGGAACACTGTCGCCGCTACGCGCTGCAGAATTGAACATCGGCGCTTGCGTCGAGGACTAAATTGAAACCTTGCGCAGCCCCTCACTCAGGAACCCCGTGTATGCATATTCTTCACATTGCCAGCTCTCCTCGCGGGGAGCGTTCGGCCTCCCTGAAACTGGCCGATCGCTATCTCGAAACGGCTGCTTCGGTTGAGCCCGACACGACCGTCGACGAACTGGATGTCTGGACCACCGACCTGTTGCCGTTCGACGGCCCCGCGTTGAAAGCCAAATACGCGGACCTGGAGGGTGTGGAAATGACCGCCGAGCAGGCGGCCGTCTGGAAGCAGATACATGCCTTGGGCGAGCGTTTTCACCGCGCTGATGTGATCGTGTTCAGCGTGCCGATGTGGAACTTTGGTGTGCCCTACCGCCTCAAGCACCTGATCGACTCGGTGTCGCAGCGTGGCGTGCTGTTCGACTTCGACGACAAGGGCATGGTCGGCCTGCTCAAGGGCAAGAAAGTGGTGGTGCTGGCCACCCGCGGGGTGGCGCTTGGCGAGGATTACCCGACCGAAGACTTCGACCATCAGGTGGCCTTTCTGCGAACCTGGGCCCGCATGGTAGGGATTCCGGCCATCGATACCGTCGAATCGGAAGGCACCCTCGGCGATGCCGCAACCGCCGAGGCCAACTTCAACGCCGCCCTGGATGCAGCTGCTAAGCTGGCCACGACACTGACGTCCTCAAGCGGCCCATCGCACTAGACTTCGGTATGCCGATCCGCCGGTTGGCGCGGATCGGCACCGCTCACCTCCCCTCCTTACACCTTGAACCGCGAGACCACCGTGCGCAGCTCGGTCGCCAGCAAGGTGAGTTCTTCCGCCGTCACGGCGTTGTCTTCGATACCTTCCATGAGCGCCAGGCTGCCATTGCGGATCTGGGTCACGTTGCGGTTGATGTCCTCGGACACCGCGTGTTGCTGCACCGCCGCGCTGGCTATCTGAGTGTTCATGCCGACGATCTGTTCGACGCCATCGCTGATGGCATCCAGGCTGGTCGAGGCGGCATCGGCCGACTGCAAACATTCCTGGGCACGCTGCTTGCCGGCCTTCATCTGCTCGACGGCCGCAGAGGTGGCCGATTGCAATTCCTGAATGATCCGGCGGATTTCTTCGGTGGAGTTCTGCGTGCGTGAAGCCAGGGTCCGCACCTCGTCGGCGACCACCGCAAAGCCACGNNCAGGTTGGTCTGGTCGGCGATGTTGCGGATAACCTCGATCACGCCGCCGATCTGCTGGCTGTGCTGGGCAAGCGCCGAGACCTTCTGCGCGCTGCGCTCCACCTCATCGGCCAGGGCCTCGATGGTGACTTTGGTTTCATGCATCTTCGCCAACCCGGCCTGGGACGACTGACTGGCCTGTTCGGCAGCGTGGGCCGCCCCTTCGGTGTTCTGTGCCACGTCGGCCACGCTGGTGGTCATCTCGTTGATGGCCGTGGCGACCTGTTCGGTCTCGCTTTGCTGAGTGTTCATCGATTGCTTGGCCCGATCGATGGAAACGCCCATGCGCGCGGCGGCATCGGAAACCGACTGCGAGCTGCGCTCGACCTGGGTCAGCGAGCTGCCGAAGGCCTGCACCATGTGGTTCAGGCTGTTGCCCACGTCGGCCATTTCGTCCTTGCCACGCACCTGGACGCGTGCGCTCAAGTCACCTTGGCCGATAAGCCGGGTGGCCTGCAGCACATCCTCGATGCTGCGGCGCATGGCACTGTAGATACCGCAGAACACGTACACCAGCAGCAGGCCGACGACGGCGAACATGCCAAGAATGAACAGCCGCTCCGAGGTCTTTTCCTGAGCCCGCTGGGCCAGGCGGTTGAGCAGTTCTTCCTGCAGCGTGTCCTGCGCCTTGTACAGTTCGGCCACGACCGCGTTGCCTTTGGCGGGCACGTTCTGCACGTTGACCAGCGTGTCACTGGTGGAGGACGTGACCGCTTCCAGGTCCGCACGGAAGCCGGTCAGGCTCATGAACGCACTGTCGATAGGTGCCTGAATGCGATCGGCCAGGGCCGGCTCTCGGCGACGCAGCAGATCCAGGCTTTGCTGAAGCTCCTTGTGGATCAGCAATTCGGTCTTGAGCATCGACTTGATCACGCCCCGCGTCGCCGGGCTCAACGGCTGCCCCTCACGCAGCCCGCTGGCCAACCCGCGCAGTTGCCCGACGATGTTGATCTGGCGGGGCAGACGCAGCGTGCTCAGGTCGATCATGAACAGCGATGCGTAATCCTCATCCAGCACCATGCCCGACGTCGCGGAGACGTAGTAGACGAAATTCAGGGTCTCGATCAGTTGGTCGTTCCATTGATCGAACATGCCCCCAGGATCGACGCCGGGCTTGGCCAGCGACATCAAGCGCGTGGCCGAGGCATGCAGGCGTTCCACGCGATCGCCGGTCTGCAGAGCGTCGTTGAACTGGCGGTCAGTGGTGGCCAGTTTCGAGAAGGCGTCTTCGATCTTTGCCTGATTGGTCAGCACATCGGCCTGTGCGGTCTGATCGCCGCTGAGCAGGCGGTTGGTCAACGCGCGCTGCATCATGGACAGGCGCAGGATCGGCGTCACATCCAGCAGGTAGCGCTGGCCGGTCTGCTCCGAGCGTATGACCGCCAGGCTGTCATTGAGCTGAACGATGAAGCGGGTACCGAGCAGGAGCAGCGGAACCAGAACGATGATGGCGAGCACCGCGAATTTGGTCTTGAAGCGTAATCGGTTGGCGAGCGTTACGGCAGGAGCAAGGAGGTTCATAGGGTTCTCACAGCCCGGAATGGGACGGTTAGTGGTTAATCGTGAGTGAGAACGGTCCATTTCTCGGACGCCGGGGCTCTGTCCGGCCCCTTGGCCGAGCACAGGTGTTCTGTGCTCAAACGTCCGTATCGGTTGGGTTTCGGATAACTTTACGAGGATTTGTACAAATATCTTTATTTGTACAGGTTTTGAACTTCATGACCTGAGTAATGTCGCGGCGATATCACTGTGGGGATCGAAAAAATAAAGATTGAATACTCACAGAAAATGTTATTTAAATAACATAAATAACAGCCGACGGTGGGTCCGTCGGCGCTGGCGAGGTCACAACAACAATGAGCAAGATCGCAGTCATCGGCAGCAACATGGTCGACCTGATCACCTACATCGAGCGCATGCCCGCCCAGGGCGAAACCCTCGAAGCACCGCGTTTCGCCATGGGCTGCGGCGGCAAGGGGGCCAACCAGGCCGCGGCGGCGGCCTTGCTGGGTGCCGACGTCCTGATGCTGAGCAAGGTCGGCGACGACAACTTCGCCGATACCACCTTGGCCAATTTCCAGCGTCTGGGCATCGACTCGCGCTTCGTCGAGCGGGTACCGGGCGTGTCCAGCGGCGTGGCGCCGATCTTCGTTCAGGAGAACTCCCATAACAGCATCCTGATCGTCAAAGGCGCCAATGCCCATCTGCACCCGGCCGACATCGATCGCGCCGAGGCGCAATTGCGTGATTGCGCCCTGATTGTGCTGCAACTGGAAATCGAACTGGCGAGTGTGTACCACGCCATCGAGTTCGCTCGACGCCACGCCATTCCAGTGTTGCTCAACCCCGCCCCTGCCCTGGCCGGCCTGAGCAACGACCACCTGGCGCTGCTGGACTTCCTGATTCCCAACGAAAGCGAACTGGCGCTCATCAGCGGGCTGCCGGTGAACTCTACCGACGAAGCGGCGCATGCCGCGCGAACCCTGGTGGCCAAGGGTGTACGCCACGTCATCGTTACCTTGGGTGAACAAGGCGCCCTGTACGTCGGCGCCGAAGGCGAGTGGCAGGTCCCGGGCGTCAGGGTCGAGGCGCGCGACACCAGTGGCGCGGGCGACGCCTTCATCGGCTGCTTCGCAAGGCATTGGAGCCAGGACGCCGATATCCATCAGGCGATGCAACAAGCGGTGGCCTACTCGGCCTGCTCGGTCACCGGCCTCGGCACGCAGTCTTCCTACCCGGATGCAGAAACGTTTGCACGCTTTCTGGATGCATCGGCTCGCTGACACCTCACCAGCACTCTCGCGGAGAACAATAATGAACAAACCTGCGCTGCAACAAACCCCGGACGGGTTCTACCTGAACCGCACGCCATGGTTCGCCTTCATCCTGCTGTGTCTGATCTTCGCCCTGTGGGCCGCTGCGGCCGGCATGAACGACGTGCTGATCGCCCACTTCAAGAAGGCCTTCCTGCTCAGCGACTTCCAGTCGGCCTTCGTCCAGTCGGCGTTCTATCTGGGCTACTTCTTCGTCGCCATACCGGCAGCCCTGGTGGTGCGCCGCTTCAGCTACAAGACCACGATCCTGGTCGGCCTGATGCTGTACCTGTTCGGCTGCGCGCTGTTCTTCCCTGCCGCGTCCACCGCCAAGTACGGCATGTTTCTGATCGCCCTGTTCGTCATCGCCGCCGGCCTGTCGTTTCTCGAGACCGCCTGCAACACCTATTCGACCCTGATGGGTCCGCGGGAAACCGGCACGCGGCGCTTGAACATTTCCCAGACCTTTCACCCGTTCGGGGCCATGACCGGGGTGTACGTCGGCAGCTTCGTGATGTTCAAGGACACCGACGCCAGCCACGAGCAACTGGCGCAGATGAGTGCCAGCGAAGCGGCCGTGCAGCAGTTGCAGATGATCCAGTCGACCTTGCTGCCGTACAAATGGATGATCGCGGTGCTCATTCTGATGTTCATCCTGATCGCCATCACCCGCTTTCCCGCCTGCAAGGGCAACCGCACCGGCAGCGAACCCCGGGCCAGCCTGGGTGAAAGCCTGGGACGCCTGCGCCGCAACCCGCGCTTCTGTTTCGGCGTGCTGGCGCAGTTCCTCTACGTCGGCGCTCAGGTGGGCGTCTGGAGCTTCACCATTCGCCTGGCCATGCAGATGGGTGGCATGAACGAACGCAGTGCCTCTTGGTTTCTGTTGATCACCTTTGCCGCCTACTTCGTCGGCAAGATGATTGCCAACGTGCTGATGCGCAAGCTGCACCCCGCCAAGGTGCTGGCTCTGTACGGCGTGCTGTGCATCCTGTTGCTGGCCTACACCATCTTCGTACCCAACATCACCGCGGTGTACGCAGCCGTGGGTGTCAGCGTCTTTCTCGGTCCTTGCTGGCCGACCATCTACGGCCTGACCATCGACGGGCTCGGCGAAGACACGGGTGTCGGTGGTTCGCTGCTGGTGATGAGCATCGTCGGCGGTGGCGTGATCCCAATCTTCCAAGGCCTGCTCAGCGACGCCAACAACGGCAACATGCAGATCGCCTATACGGTGCCGCTGCTGTGCTTCGTGGCGATCGTGCTGTACGCGGTGCGCTGCATGCGCCAGCCACAACCGGCCCTGACCGGCTCAGCCGCGGCGGTGGCGCAATGAGTGCCGAATGCCTGCGCCTGCCGCTGTACCCGCAACTGTGGGACAGCACCCGTCGAACCCTGCTCGAGTCGCGTCAGTTCACCGTACACGCCTGGACCTACCCCAGCGGGGTCAAGGCACTGTCGCTGGAGAACAGCCGCGGCAAGCTGGTGATACTGCCCTGGCAGGGTCAGATGATCTGGTCGGCCGAGTTCGATGGCCACGACCTGACCATGCGCAACATGTTCAGCCAGCCCCGCCCCAGCAACAGCATCATCGGCACCTATGGCTGCTTCATGTTCCACAGCGGCCTGCTGCGCAACGGTTGCCCAGGCCCGGAAGACACCCACGCGCTACACGGCGAGATGCCCTGCGCGCCGATGGACGAGGCCTGGCTGGAAAGCGGTGAGGACGAGCATGGCGCCTACCTGCGCCTGGGCGGTACCTGCGAGTATGTGCAGGGATTCGGCGACCACTACCGGGCCAGTCCCAGCGTCACCCTGCGCCCGGCCAGTGGCGTATTCGAGATCGGCATGGAAGTGCTCAACCTGGCGGGCAAGGCCATGGACCTGATGTACATGGCGCACATGAACTACGCCTATGTCGAAGGCGCGCGGCTGAGCCAGCCGCTGGGCTGCGAGCGCACCCGGGTGCGCAGCAGCGTGCCGGCCCACGTACGGCCGACGCCAGCCTGGAGCGATTACATGGCGCAGCTGAGCCAGGATCCGCAAGCCCTGGAAGTGCTCGACTCCCCTGCCCTGTACGACCCGGAAATCGTCTGCTTCTTCGATGAAGTGCGCAGCGATGCCGAGGGGCAGGCGCATTTCTTTCTGGAGCACCCCGACGGCGCGGCCTTCTACACCCGCTACAGCCCGCAGCAGTTCGAGCATGCCGCGCGCTGGATCCTGCACAACGCGGATCAACAGGTTGCCGCGTTCGTCTTGCCCGCCACCTGCGAACCGGAGGGTTACCGCGCCGAACTGGCCAAGGGCAACGTGCGCAGCCTGGCGCCCGGTGCGCGCGCCGAGTTCAGCGTGCGCACCGGTTTTCTCAGCGCCACGGAACGGCGAGCGTTGCCGACGTGACCTGTCTACACCACCAGTTGAGCACCGCCGGCCTGGATGGCCTCGCGGTAGGCGCGGGGGATTTTCTTGTCGCTGACCACACACTGGAAGTCGCTCAACGCGCCGAAATGCGCCGTGCGCACGGCGTCGAACTTGGAGTGATCGGCCAGCAGCAGGCACTGCCGCGCCTGACGCATGACCTTCTGCTTGACCTCCACCTCGTGGAAGTTGAAGCAGGTGACGCCGCACTCCAGGCTGACACCGGCCGCGGAAACGAATGCCCAGGTGAGCCGTACGCTGTCGAGAATGCTGGCTTCGGCCTGGCTCTCGAACACCTGGTTCTTGCGGTGGAAAACGCCACCGCACAGGACGATGTTGCAACGGGTTTTCTGCTGCAGCTTGAGCAGCACGTTCAGCGAGTTGCACACCGCAGTGAACTCGAGATCGTCGGGAATGAAGTCGACCACGAAGGGCACCGTCGTACCGCAATCGAAGAACACCGTGTCGCCCGGCTGAATGAAGGCGGCCGCCAGCTTGCCGATCCGGCGCTTTTCCTCGACATGACGGGTGTCCTGCTCGCTGACCCGGTAATCCCCCGGCTCAGGGTCGTCGTGGGCGCGCGTGATGTAGCCGCCCAGCAGCCGCAACTGTTCCGGATGCCGACTCAGGTCGCGGCGCAGGGTCATTTCGGACACGTCGAGCAAGGCCGCCATCTCGCGCAGATGCACGGCTTTCTGGTCTTGCAGGACCTGTTGGATCTGTTTGATTCGGTTGGTTTTCTTGACGTCCACGGGCATCCAGGCAATCCGTTGGTGAGGTAGATACGGTTGATACCGCGAACAAAGTAACACCAATTGTTAATTTTATAACGTGTGGGCCAAGGCCCCGTGTTTCCATTGATGACAGGAATCGCTTCATGACTTCACTCGACCCCACCGCACTGGCGCAGACCATCGATCACACCTTGCTGGCGGCCGATGCCAGCCGCGAACAGATTGCCACGCTTTGCGCGGAGGCCCGTGAGCACGGTTTCTACTCCGTGTGCGTGAATTCCAGCCAGGTGCCCGTCGCGGCCCGGCATCTGGCGGGATCCGCCGTCAAGGTCTGCGCCGTGGTGGGCTTCCCGCTGGGTGCCGGCCTGAGCGCCGCCAAGGCAGCGGAAACCGTGCTGACCATCGCCGCCGGCGCACAGGAAATCGACATGGTGTTGAACATCGGTTGGCTCAGGGAAGGGCTGTACATCGACGTCCGGGACGATATCGCTGCGGTGCTGCAGGCCTGCGGCGAGGTACCGCTCAAGGTGATCCTGGAAACCTGCCTGCTCGACGATGCGCAGAAGGTGCGCGCCTGCGAGATCTGTCGCGAGCTGGGTGTGGCGTTCGTGAAAACCTCCACGGGTTTCAGCCGCAGCGGCGCCACGCTCGAAGACGTCGCCCTGATGCGCCGGGTGGTTGGCCCGGACATCGGCGTCAAGGCGTCGGGCGGCGTGCGTGACGTCGCCACCGCCCGGGCGATGATCCAGGCCGGCGCCACCCGTCTGGGCACCAGCTCGGGAATCGCCATCGTCACCGGCGGCCAGGCAGGTAGCGGCTACTGAGTCCACGTGCGATTGAGGAATGTTTTTCACCAGTGTCGATCCAAAAGGTCAGAAACAGACGTCAGGCTGACCGTTAGACTGATGTCATCTCTTGAATCTTGGACAGACACTATGAATGTACGAAATCAGGACACTCGATCGCACGATCTGGCTGACCATGACGCGTTCAGCCGTACCTTCCAACAGGACCAGTTGAGCATCGGCTTCATCGCCCCGGCCTGCGGCTATCCCGACAGCCCGTTCCCGAGCCTGTCGGACCAGGCCGAGATCGTGCAGAGTCTGGACCGCAGCGACGCCGCAGCCCTGTGGCTGCGCGACGTGCCGTTCTACGACCCCTCGTTCGGCGACACCGGCCAGGTCCTCGATCCGCTGGTGTACGCCGGCTGGCTGGCCGCCCTCACCCAGCGCATCGCGATCGGCACCGCCGGATTCGTCACGCCCCTGCGTGAACCGGTGATCACCGCCAAGCAGATCACCACCGCCGACCAATTGCTGGGCGGACGCTTTCTGGCCGGCATGGCCTCCGGTGACCGACCCACCGAATACCCGGCCTTCGGCGTCGACTTCGGGACCCGTGTCGAGCGCTATCGCGAAGCCGTGGCCTTGATCAAGACGTTGACCTCGGTGTCATTCCCACGCCTGAAGACCGAGCATTTCGGCCATTTGCGCGGGGACATCGACCTGGTACCCAAGCCGGCAGCCTCGCGCATCCCGCTCATCGCCATAGGTCGCGCCGGGCAGAGCCTGGAGTGGCTGGCCGAACACGTCGACGCCTGGATCTGGCACGGCGACGCCCAACGCATGCCGGAAGTGGTGCCGCACTGGCGCGAAATGACCGCAGCGCGGGGCTTCGTGCCCTTCGGCTACGGTGCGATGTTCGATCTGGACAGCAATGCCGACGCCCCATTGCAGACCGGCCGAGTCCTGCGTGGCGGCCGCCATGCCTTGAAGCAGTTCTTCGCGCAGCAACGCGATGCCGGCATCAACCACGTCGCCCTGAACCTCAAGCCGACTCGACGTCCGGCATTGGAGGTGATTGCGGAGCTTCAGGAACATGTGCTTCCCGAGTTCTCGCTGGCATAAGGTTCATCAGTCCCTCTCGCCTCGGTGTGCTGTAGGCCGCCTGGGATAGCATGGTCTAGAGCTTGTCCCGGCGCATCTGTGACACCAGAGTGAAGCGGTCCTGGGGGTGGGTGGTTTCCGAAACCACCATTACCGCCCCGTCCTTGTCGCGGTATTGCCGCAGAATGTTCAGGCCGGGTGAACCGACGTCCGCATTGAGGCTTTTGGCAATCTCGACCGAGAGCAGTACCGCACGTACCTGCTGATCCACCACATCAATGTACCGGCCGAAATGCCGTTCGATCAGGGCGGCGATCAGCTCGTCGGGATGCTGATTGGCCAGTTCGATCACTTCCGAATAGATATCTTGGGCGTACACATCGGTCCAGCAGAGCGGCGCGCGCGGGTTTTCCTGATCGACGCGCAGGCTGGATACTCGAAAGTAATGCTCCCCAGGCTCAAGGCCCAAGCGCTTGGCCTGCGCGATGTCGGCCACGAAATGGAGGACGTTCTGAATGCTGCGCACTTGGGTTTCGGCCAGGTGCACCAGATCCGATACCGAGGCCAGCGACTGCGAGTACCCACCGATGGGTGTGGCCGACTCGACCCGTGTGCCGACTCGCTTGCGGCGTGACACCAGGCCCTGATTCTGCAGCTGGGTAATCGCCGCGCGCACGGTATGCCGACTCACCGCATAGAGGTCGCACAGCTCCAGCTCGGTGGGCAGCAAGGTGCCCACCGGAAATCGACCGCTGGAAATCCCTTCCCTCAAGTCCTTCGCAACGACCTCATAGCGCGTCTGGCTCATACCTTCCATCAGTCTCAAGCGATCAACGAGTTGACAGTGTACCAGTGCGCGCGCAATTATTATGTACGTACATATTAATATGTATGGTTAATAACAAACATAACAGGATCTTCTCATGTCCAGCACCGTCTTTGATTCCGCTCTCTTTCGTGACATGTTCGGCACAGCGGAAATGCGTGCCGTGTTCTCCGACCAGGCGCTGATCGAACGCTATATCGAAGTGGAAGTGGCACTGGCGCGCGCGCAGGCAAGCTGTGGCGTCATTCCCGGCGAGGCCGCCGAACGCATTGCCGAAAGCGCCACCTATGCATCCCTCGACCTGGCACTCATGCAGCATGAGACCGAAATCGTCGGGTACCCGATTCTCCCGCTGGTCGAGCAACTGTCAAAAATCTGCGGCGATGCAGGTCGCTACGTCCATTGGGGGGCGACCACCCAGGACATCATGGACACCGCCGTCGTACTGCAAGTCCGCGCCGCGCTGCTGCTGATCGAGCGTGATATCAAAGCGGTGCGGGGCCTACTCGCCGACCTCGCCAGGCGCTACCGCGACACCCCCATGGCCGGTCGCACCCACCTGCAGCACGCCCTGCCGATCACCTTCGGCTACAAATGTGCCGTGTGGTTGAGCATGTTCGATCGCCACGCCGAGCGTCTGGTCGAACTGCGTCCGCGGGTTGAAATCGGCCAATTCGCAGGCGCCGCCGGAACCCTGGCGTCCCTGGGCGACAAAGGTCTTGAGGTGCAGGAAGCGCTCATGGCGGAATTGAACCTCGGCGTTCCGCAAGCCACCTGGCACGTTGCCCGGGACGGCCTGGCCGAAACCCTGAATTTCCTCGGCCTGGTCACCGCGTCCCTGGGCAAGGTCGCACTGGACGTCATGATGATGATGACCAGCGAACTGGGCGAGGCGTACGAACCTTTCGTCAAGGGACGCGGCGCCAGCAGCACCATGCCGCAGAAGCGCAATCCCATTTCCTGCGAACTGATGTATGCGGCCGCCAAAGGCGTGCGTCAGCAGGCCGGGCTGATGCTCGACGCCATGATTCAGGACTTCGAACGCTCCACCGGTCCATGGCAAGCCGAATGGATCGCCATTCCCGAAGCCTTCGCCTTGAGCGCCGCGTCGCTGGCCCAGGCCAAGTTCATGCTGGCGGGTCTGGAAGTACGTCCCGAGCGCATGCGCAAGAACCTCGACATGACCCAAGGGCTGATCGTGGCCGAAGCCGTGATGATGGGCCTAGCGCCGGCGCTGGGTCGTCAGGTTGCGCACGACGTGGTCTATGCCGCCTGCCGCCTCGCCAACGATGAAGGCACCAGCCTGCTCGACGCGTTGCTTGCCCAGGGCGAAGCCACCGCTGAACTCGATATCGAAGAGCTCAAGCGACTGACCGATCCGGCCAACTATCTGGGCCTGGCACCGCAGATGGTGGATATCGCCCTGGCCCGTGAGGGCAGCGTCAAACGCTGATTGTTCGAAGGCTCGCCGCGATCGAGCCCTTCTGCCTATTGCTCGCCTATAACAACAACGAGACTGCAGACATGACGACCCTCAACAAAAAACCGTTCTATAAGGACCTGACCTTCCAGGTCATCGCCGCCATGGTGCTGGGCATTGCCTTCGGCTTCCTGGCGCCGGAACTGGCAGCCAAGTTCAAGATTCTCGGGGATATCTTCCTCAAGTTGATCAAGACCGCCGTTGCCCCTCTGGTGTTTTTCACCGTGGTCCACGGCATCGCTTCGGCGGGTGATATAAAGCGGGTCGGCAAGGTCGGCCTGCGCGCGCTGATCTACTTCGAAATCGTCTCCACCATCGCCCTGGCCATTGGCTTGCTCTGGGGCAATCTGCTGAACATCGGCTCGGGCATGCACGATGCGCATCCGAGCAGCGCCACTGCCGCCGCAGCGACTGCGGCAGTCGCCAAAGGTCACGCGCCGGCCTCGACCCTGGACTTCATCTACGGCATCTTCCCCGACAACTTCGTCGGTGCCTTCGCAGGTGGGCAGTTGCTGCAGGTACTGGTCATCTCGGTTTTGTTCGGCTTTGCCCTGCTGGCGCTCAAGCCTGAACGTCGCAGCGTCATCGAAGATGGACTGAGCCGCATTTCCGAATGCTTCTTCGAGTTCATCAACCTGATCATGAAGTTCGCCCCTTTGGGTGCCTTCGGCTCGGTGGCCTATGCCGTAGGCAGCAACGGCGCAGCGGTCCTGATGTCCCTCGCCAACCTGGTGCTGATGTTCTACGTCTGCATCGCTTTCTTCATCTTCGTTGTGCTCGGCATCGTCTGCCGAATCTCGGGGTTCAGCCTGTGGCGCTTCCTCAAGTACATCAAGGATGAAGTCTTCATCGTGCTCGGCACCGCTTCTTCCGAGAGTGCCCTGCCCCGACTGCTGCAGAAGCTCGAGAAGTTCGGTTGCTCCAAGCAGAGTGTGGGACTGGTGCTGCCGACCGGTTATGCCTTCAACCTGGATGGCACCTCCATCTACATGTCGCTGTGCGTGCTGTTCATCGCCAACGCCTATGGCGTACCTCTGAGCTGGGAACAGCAATTGGGCATTATCGCCATCATGCTGGTGACGTCGAAAGGTGCCGCGGCGGTGTCTGGTGGCAGCTTCGTGGTCTTCGCCGCCACGGTCACCGCCATCGGCTCGCTGCCGGTGGAAGGACTGGCGTTGCTGTTCGGGGTGTACCGGTTCATGTCCATGGCGATCGCCACCTGCAACACCATAGGCAACAGTGTGGCCACGGTGGTGGTGTCGAAGTGGTCCGGCGAGTTTACCGAGCACACCGCGCGGGCGGAGTACCATCGGGTATTGGGGCGCAACCCGCAGGCAGCGCTCTGAGCGTCGGCAAGTCGGACTTGCTGAACAGGGCTCATGGGTTTATCCAGCCGTAGGCCATGGCCACCCATGCGCTTGCTCTCTCTGGCCCTGGACGAAGCCAGCGAGAGCAAGCGCCGAGCCGCGGTGCAGTCGGCCACAGGGGAAGTGACGCCCAAGCTGGGCGAATACACCAACGACGTTCTACCTGGCCTTCTACGTCGGCTGGCCCAAGGCGATATCGGCGGTGCCAGTGTCCAGGGAGGTGGTCACGTCATGGGGGTGAGCGTCCAGCATCAAAGTGGCCATGCTGAAAGCGCTAACGTTTTACCCCGCAGCGCTCGGGGTTTTGCAGCGGGTGTACTCCAACTGGTAAAGGGTCGCTTCCGGGGTGCTGGACTGCCCTTCCAGCAACCGACGCAGCTCGACCATGAAGGCATCGCCCGCGGCCTCGACATAGTCGGCAGCACAGCCTTCGATCATGACGATCCAGGCCGGAATCTGCGTGCCTTCGGCGCGGGCCTTTTTCTCGGCGGTTTCGACCTTGCTGACCGCCTCGTCAGCCACGCACAGATGCACGCCCGTGATGCCCTGCCTGTCAGCCAGCGGGGCCAGGACCCGTTGACGCAACGCATCGGAAACGGGCTTGTGCTGCTCCTGTTCAACGTCGAAGCGGACAGTCAGTAGATAGGCGCCCTGCCCCACGCCGCTGGTGTACGTCACATCGCAGATCGAGCGTGCGACGTTGCGATAGGATTTCACCGACTGCTGCGTCCAGGGCGTCGGCGTATTGAGACGCGACAAGTAGTCCTGTCCGCCCAGGACCTGCACGCTGTCTGCCTCGTAAAGGTTGAAGTAGGTCGGCCCCGCATTCAGCGCAATGTAGCGACGCCCGCGCAGAAAGCCTGGAATACCGGCACGCTCGGGCATGTGCTCGCGGTTGTGCCATTCATAGAACTCATCCCGCGCTTCGGGCAGAAGATCGTGCCAGATCGCGACCACACCTGTTCCTGCAAAACTCATGGTGTTCTCCTCGGGTAGTAGTCAGTCAACGTTCGGATGGCGACCGGCTACCCAGGCAGCACCCATTTCAGCCACGTAAGGCACAACCGCCTGAGTTTGCTCGCCCAGCCCCTGGCCGCCGACGCGCATCGTGTCACCCGCCTTGAGGAACACGGGTGGCTTCTGCCCCAGGCCGACCCCCGGTGGCGTACCGGTGATGATCACGTCGCCAGGCATCAGCGGCATGAAGCGGCTCAGGTACGCAACAATGTGGGCGACGCTGAAAATCATCGTGCGGGTGTTGCCGGTCTGCAGGCGCTTGCCGTTGACGTCCAGCCAAAGGTCCAGCGTCTGTGGGTCGGCGATCTCGTCACGGGTAACCAGCCATGGCCCCAGCGGCGCGAAGGAAAAACCGCTTTTGCCCTTGGCCCACTGGCCTTCGTATTCGAGCTGGTAGGCCCGTTCCGACACATCGTTGGCCAGGCAGTAACCGGCGATATGATCCAGCGCCTGCGACTCCGGGATCTGCCAGGCAGGCGTGCCGATGACGATGGCCAGCTCCACTTCCCAATCGAGCTTTTCCGCGCCGGTCGGCAGGATGACCGGATCGTTGGGACCGCTGATGGAGCCGGTGTGCTTGTTGAACACCACTGGCTGGCTCGGGATGGGCGTGTTGGTTTCTGCGGCGTGATCGGAGTAGTTCAGGCCGATGCAGATCAGGTTCGGCACACTGCCCACGCAGGGACCCAGGCGAGTGCCAGGCGCCACCGAGGGCAATTTTTCAATGTCGACGCCGCGCAACTTCTGCAGCACATCCGGGCTGAGGGCCGATGCATCGATGTCATCGACGATGCCCGAAAGGTCGCGGACCTCTCCCTTCGAATCCAGAATGCCTGGTAGTTCCTGCCCCGGTGAACCGAAACGAACTAAGCGCATGTATTACTCCTTGAGCGTTGAGAAATGGACAGACATGGAGCCTGCACGGCCGAACCGAATGTGCAGCGGCTCATTGACGGGTACATCGAGCACACCGGCATAGGATCCGGTGATGATCACCTGGCCTGCCCTCAGGCCTATGCCCTGTGCAGACAGAAAATTGGCCAGCCAGACGATGGGCAGAATGGGGTCGGCGTCCGGGTGTCGCCCGTTGATTTCGATTGGCTGGGCGGCACCGCGCACTGAAATGTCCAGTTCGGCTGGCAACCTTGCACAGGACAACGTCGTCCGCGGCCCAAGGACCAATCCGTGGTTGAACAGGCCGTCGGCCAGCAATTGCTCGAACGGCAGCGATTGCGGATCGGTGTATCGGCAGCCGATCACCTCCAGGGCCAAGTGGGTATCGCCGATGGCAGCGATGATGTGTTCGGCGGTGTAGGGTTCGCCTCTTACCGGCAGATCGCGGGTCAGGATGCAGGCAAGCTCCGGCTCGATCCGCGCCTGCTGGGTATCGGCGGGTAACTCATAACGCTCGCCGCTGACGATGCTGTCGCTGTAGAGGGGCGCCACGATCCACTTGCCGGTGGGTGGCAATGCACATTTCCATCCGCCCACGGTCTTGCCGGCCAATGGCCCGACGCGCTGCTGAATGGCGAAGCCTTCGGCCAGGCTGGTGGGCCGGCCAGACTCCGGCAGCGCTGTCAGGCGGATACCTTCGCGGCGGGCGTGGACCAGGGCAGCGGCTGCGGTGTCCAGCGCAGTTGCTGTTTCACTATGGACAGTTTCACTGCGGGCGCAAGGCTGCTCGTTCATGGACGCACCGAGTGCACATCGTTCTGCCGCGGCCACACCGTGCCCACCTTGTGGGCGGCGTCTTCGAGCAGTGCATGCAGCTCTTCGTAGCGCTCCGGCTGCATGCGCATGACCGGGCCTGCGATGCTCATGGTGCCCACCACCGACCCGCCGGGAATGAGCCTGACCGGCACCGCGATCGCCCACACCCCGGCCTCGGCCTCTTCAACGACCAGACCATACCCGCGCTCGCGTGTCAGCTTCAGATCGCTGAGCAGCGATTCGATGGTGCTGAGCGCTTTGGGCCCCTGACCGGGATTCGCCTCGGTGCTCCCCAGTCCACTGCGCAGCGCAAGCTCGACGGCCTGCTCATCGGGCATCGACGCCAGCCAGGCCTTGCCGTTGGCCGTCGCGTACAGATTGATCGGGTGATCCATGGCGGGCGAATAGACCAACCCAGGCGCCGCGCCTTGCGCTGACGACAGCCAGGACAGGCTGCCTTCGCTGACGACGGTGAGCCGCACCAGTTCCTGGCACTGCCTGGCAACCTGCTCGATGATCGGCTGAACGCGCTCGGGCAAGCCGATGCCGTGCAGGTAACGCTGGCCCAGCAGCGCCAGCTTCAGGGTCAGGCGATATTGCGACGTTGCCTCGTCCTGTTCCGCCCAACCCTGTTCGACCAACTGCGCAAGCACGCGGTGAGCCGGTCCCTTTTCCAGGCCCAGGTCGGCAGCGATGTCGGACATACGCATCCAGCGGGCTTCACGCGCCAGCAGCTCGATGGCTTCAAGACAACGGTCGACGGCACCTTTGACGACTCTCATATTTTTCTCGACTTATCTTTGACATCACAGTGGATTTGATCAACATTGCTATTAACGGAACAGTGTTCCAACAGTATGCAGTCCCCGTTGGATAAGTCAAACCGCTACGGATATTCCATGCATGTACCAGACAATCCGACCTTGCCTACAGCAAGCCACGTGCCGCGAGGTTATGCATCAGTGCCCTCAGGCCATAGGTCCATGGCGCCGCTTCATGGCTGTAGGTCACCCTGTTGCGCAGGGTGCCCAGCAGCGCGCTGCCGATGCTCACCTCGTCACCCTGCTTGTGGGTGAAGCCGCTGCCCGGGGCTTCACGATCCTGGGTGGGCGCAAAGAGGGTGCCCAGAAACAGCATGAAGCCATCGGGGTATTGATGTTCACCGTTCAGCGTCTGGGCCACGAGTTCCAGTGGATCCCGGCTGATCAACGCCATGGAGCTGCTGCCTTGCAGGGTGAATCCGTCCTCACCCTGAACGTGCAGATCGACCACACAGTTGCGCACGTCCTCGAGGCTGAAGGTCTCGTCGAACAATCGAATGAAAGGACCGATGGCGCAGGACGCATTGTTGTCCTTGGCCTTGCTCAACAGCAGTGCACTGCGGCCCTCGAAATCCCGCAGGTTGACGTCGTTGCCCAAGGTCACGCCATGCACGACGCCTTGGCTGTTCACCGCGAGCACGATCTCCGGTTCTGGATTGTTCCATTCGGATTTGCGATGGATGCCGATTTCGCTGCCACTGCCGACTGCAGCCATCACCGGGGCCTTGGTGAAGATCTCCGCATCCGGACCGATCCCCACTTCCAGATACTGCGACCACATCCCCTGCTCGATGAGCACGGCTTTCAGACGCATCGCCGCAGGCGAGCCGGGTTCGATGGCGCGCAAGTTGTCGCCTATCGCCTCCTGAACCAGCCGCCTCACGCTTTCGGCCCTGGCCGCGTCACCTCGCGCCTGCTCCTCGATCACGCGCTCGATCATGCTGGATGCGAAGGTCACACCTGCGGCCTTGATCACCTGGAAATCGGCCGGCGGCAGCAGCGACGGCTCGTTCGGATCGGCATGGTTGCCGGTATTGGCCAGCAACGCCTCGACGGTGCCGATGTACCGGCCCGGCGTCAGACGAACCGCCGACACCGGCGAGCGGTGCTCCAACAGGTCGCTCATCGTGGAAAAGCTGTCGGAAAGATCGAACACGCCCTCAGGTCGAATCACGATCGGCGAAGGTCCTGCGATAGCACCTGGGACCCAGGCGCGGCCAATCAATGTGCCGGCTACGCCATCCACCGGCAGTGTGTTCTGGCGCGTCAGTTTCAAAAGTCCCATCGCAGGTTCCATTTCAGTCGGCTATCGGAGCCTTGAAAGTACTGGACGGGCTTCGAAAATCCCAATGACTCAATCTCACCCATCAATGCTGTTTCGTTATCGACGCGCAGAGGCTCACCGACATGCACAGCGACCACATCACGTTTTCTAGCGTCACACGGTGGCTGAAGATCAAGCACTTGGTTCTGGTCAACAGCCTGGCCAAGACCCGGAACATGCACACCACTGCGCAACACATGAATGTCACCCAGCCGGCCATCAGCAAGCTGCTGCGCGACCTGGAAGAGTCGCTGGGTTTTCCACTGTTCGAGCGACAGACCCGCAATCTGGTACTGACCGAACTGGGCGTGTTCGTCGCCCGCTACGCACGCGTTACCCTGGAAGACACGGAGTCATTCGTGGACCAGGTCAACAAGCTGCGCAAAGGCGGCCATGGCCACTTGAAGATCGGCACCATCTTCGCAGCCACCTCGGTCGTGCTGCCCGAGGCCATCGCCTGCATCAAACGCAAACGTCCGCTGCTGGCCATCGAGGTGATCGAGCAAACCAGCAATCAGTTGCTGGAGATGCTGGAGCAGAAAAAACTCGACCTGATCATCGCGCGCTTCACCCACGATGATTGCCAGTCGTTCGAATTCGTCCCGCTGGGGCCCGAGCCGTTTTGCCTGGTCGCCAACCATGCCCATCCGCTCTGCCAGCTCGACCAAGTACCCTGCGAAGCGCTGAGCGAGTGGCCATGGGTCATGTACCCGTTCAATACCCCCATTCGCAGGCGCATGGAGCGCGCCTTCCGGCTGTTCGACATCGCGTCGCCCACCAATACGGTGGAAACCATTTCGATGCAAACCTTCCTGCAGCTGCTCCAGTCCGGCCCGATGCTGGCCATGCTGCCGGAGTCGATGGTCCAGTCTCACGTGCAGAGCGGACAGTTGCGAGTGCTCAGGACGCCCTTCAGCGTCGAGTCCCAGGATTACGGTGTCATCACCCGAAAGGATGAGCAGGTATCGGAACCGACGCAGAGCTTCATCGATACGCTGCTCGGGTTCGCCAGCCATAGGCGCGCTGCCACCGGCGATCGATGAGGGCGTCGAACCCTGCCATGAGACAAAGTTATCGAGCAATCGAAAGCTCTCATTGGGCAGCCTTTGCGCCGAATCCTATAGTGCCGGCACAAGAATGCGGCGCGCACTGGCGACCGCGCATCACCCCGCAGCCCGTGAGGATGCAATGGACCTGATCATGAAAACCGGCGCCGCCCCCGTGCTGCGCTTGAATGCCCTGGACGATGTGCTGATCGCCAGACGGCCCTTGCTGGAAGGCGAAGTAATTGAGCAGGAGGGCATCACCGTTCGGCAATCGATCGTTCCGGGCCACAAGGTTGCCTGCCGCCGTATCGAAGCCGGTCAACCGGTGAGGCGCTATGGGCAGATCATCGGTTTCGCCATCGCCGCCATCGAACCCGGCGATCACGTCCATGTACACAACCTGGCCATGGGTGAGTTCTCGCGTGATTACGCATTCGGTGTCGATGTACGGGCTGCGTCGACGCCAACCCGGATACCCACCTTCATGGGCATCGTACGCCGCGACGGACGCGTGGCGACGCGCAACTACATCGGCATTCTCACGTCGGTGAATTGCTCGGCCACAGTGGCCCGCGCCATCGCCGACCATTTCCGCAGGGACATCAACCCTGCTGCCCTGCAGGGCTATCCGAACGTGGACGGCGTCGTGGCACTGACCCACTCGGCCGGTTGTGCGGTCGATGCCTCGGGCGATGGCCTGAGCCTGCTGCGGCGGACGCTGGCCGGCTACGCGACCCATCCCAACTTCGCAGCAGTCCTGGTCATCGGCCTGGGCTGCGAGACCAATCAGATCGACGCCTTGCTCAGCACTCAAGGCCTCTCGCGCAGTGACACCCTGCGCACATTCAGCATTCAAGATACCGGCGGCACGTCCAAATCGATTGCCAAGGGGATCGCCCAGGTCCAGGCACTGCTGGGCGAAGCCAATCGGGTCCAACGCGAGCCGGTCGGCGTGCAGCACCTCACCGTGGGGCTGCAGTGCGGCGGTTCGGATGGCTACTCGGGCATCACGGCCAATCCCGCGCTGGGCAATGCGGTGGATCGGCTGGTGGCCTGCGGGGGCACCGCGATTCTTTCCGAAACGCCGGAAATCTACGGTGCCGAGCACCTGCTCACCCGTCGAGCCGTCAGCCGCGAGGTGGGCGAAAAGCTGATCGCGCGAATCCACTGGTGGGAACGCTACTGCGCGCGCATGGGCGCCGAGTTGAACAACAACCCCTCGGCGGGCAACAAGGCAGGCGGCTTGACCACCATTCTTGAGAAGTCGCTGGGCGCAGTGGCGAAGGCCGGCTCGAGCAACCTGACCGATGTCTACGAATACGCGCAAACCGTGACGGCCCATGGCCTGGTGTTCATGGACACCCCTGGCTACGACCCGGTGTCCGCCACAGGGCAAGTGGCTGGCGGGGCCAACCTGATCGCCTTTACCACGGGCCGCGGATCGGCCTATGGATGTGCGCCCGCCCCCTCGATCAAGCTGGCGACCAACAGCGCCCTGTGGGCTCGACAGCGCGAGGACATGGACATCAATTGCGGCGAGATCGCCGAAGACAAACAGACCATCGAAGCCTGCGGCGCGGCGATATTCGATGCGATGCTGCGTATTGCTTCAGGCGAGCGCAGCATGAGCGAGCAACACGGGTACGGGCAGAACGAGTTCGTGCCGTGGCAGATCGATGCCGTGACCTGAGTGTGCAGCAACGCTTTCGACACCGCGCCTATCATCACCGGACATTGGGTAATCATGGCCACACACATCAAAGGCTCCACTCGACTCTACGGATTGGTCGGCCATCGGCTCGCCGCCGCCAAATCCCCACAGCTGCTCAACCCAGTGTTCATAGACCAGGGCGAAGACGCGGTCTGCATTCCGTTTGAGGTAAAGCCCGATGGCTTGAGCAACTTCGTGATCGGCGCCAGAGCCTTGAACAACCTCGCAGGTCTGCTGGTCACCATGCCACACAAGCAAAGCATGTTGGCCCTGGTCGACGAGCTTCACCCAACGGCTCGCCAGGTGGGTGCAATCAACGTGGTCCGATGCGAAAGCGATGGACGCTGGATCGGTGCAGTGTTCGACGGCCTGGGCTGTGTTCTGGGCATGCAACAGGAAGGTCACGAGCCTGCGGGCAAGAACGTGCTGTTGGTGGGCGCAGGCGGCGCCGGTCGCGCGATCGCCTTCGCTGTCGCAGGCGCGGGCGCCCGGTCACTCACAGTGTGCGATGCCGACGAGCAGCGAGCTCGGAGCCTGGCCGAGTCCGTGGCGGCAGAAACGGGCTGTGCCACACGTGTGGGCCCACCCGACCCGCGCGGTCACCATATCGTGATCAACGCAACACCTCTGGGCATGGGCGCAAACGACCCCCTGCCCGTCGACCCGGAACGGCTCGAGCCCGACATGCTGGTCGTCGATATCATCAACTCGCCCCACTCGACACCCCTTTGCCGAGCGGCGCGCGAGAAAGGCTGCAGCACCCAGGACGGCGGCCATCTGCATCGCGGCCAGGCACGCCTGGTTCTGCGCTTCCTGGGATTGAATCAGGACGCGGATGGCGAACCTGGTGGCTTGCCTCCAGAACACGCTCGACCGGATCAGGCCATGACTCGAAGGTTATGAGGGCTGTGCTCGTTCAGGCCAGCGGCGGGACAGCAGTGATGCCGGTTTGCGCCGTCATGCGCCCGCTGTCGACCCGCCAGCTTCGGAATACTGCACACACAGCTGGTTCTTGCCACTGCGCTTGGCGCGGTACAACGCCTCGTCGGTGGCCTTGATCCAGTCGCGCTCGCTGGCGTATTGATGGGAGTACGGCACCAGGCCGATACTCAGCGTCACCTCGATGGGCACGGTCGCATCGACCCAGTCGGAAAACTGCTTGCGGATGTCGTCCAACCGCTGAGTGGCTTCACCCAGGCTCATGTCGAACAGCAGCAGACAGAATTCATCGCCCCCATAGCGCCCGGGGGCAGCCGATGCGCCCAGTCCCGAGCGCAGCAGATTGGCCAGGCGGCCGATGATCGCGTCGCCCATCAGATGGCCGTGCTCGTCGTTAATGCGCTTGAAGTTGTCGATGTCTATCAACGCCACCATCGCGATGACCTCACCTCGTCGGCATCGAGGAAAGATCTCTACCAGCTTTTCCATCCACGAAGCGTGATGCAGCAGGCGGGTCATGCCGTCCAGCTTGCTGATGAGCTTGAAGGCTTTCTTGTGCACCGCCAGTTGCACTGACACGGCGTAGCTGGCGCGGGCCACGATCAGCGGATAGATGATCAGCATGGGCAGGCAGGCCAGTTGCTGCAGCGCGCTGGTCGCCAACGACAACTCGAAGCCCTTCAGGCCCAGGGTCAGAAGCAGCCCCACCCCCTGCAACCCGACAGTGATCCGCAACAGGCGCCATCCGCCCGCTGCCATCGCGTTCATGGCGACCATGGACAGCAGCAGCACGGATGGCAGCAGGTTCAGCGCCATCAGCCCCGCCCAGCCGCCGGCGAACAAGCCATCCAGCGCGAGGCTGCGCAGTTCGACCGCGAACGGGTCTGCGGCTCTGCGTGCGAGCAGGTAGGCAAGGGTCGGCCAGACCATGAGGTTGGTCAGCATCGCAGCCCACGCCCACATCGGCGTGTAGGGGTCGACCCCCAGCACCGTACCGATGAACGTTGCACTCAACAGGCAGCCGATGGAACGGGGCCCGTAGATGCGGCGTGCAAACGTTTCTCCCAACTCACGACGACTGAGTGGCATTCCAAGGCTCTCCGGCGCTGCAATCGATGTGCCCTATCAGAGCTTGGCAGTGCCGGTGATCCGCCAAGGACTTCAGGTCAGGCGGGATGGCACTTTGGCATCGATTTTATCGCAAGCCGGGCATGCAGTCAGCAGCCATTCGGTAGACACAGACAAGTTGGCGACGAACGCCGGACCGCCCCTTCACTGCGCCTGGCCGTAGTCCTCGTCGGTGACCTGCTCCAACCACTCCACGACATTGCCGTCCAGGGCTTCGGCAATGGCAATGTGGCTCATGCCGGTATCCGGCGTTGCGCCGTGCCAGTGCTTGACCTTGGGAGGAATCCACACGGTGTCGCCGGGACGAATCGATTGCCGGACCTGACCCTCCTGCTGCACGTAGCCCGCGCCTGCGGTCACGATCAGCGTCTGCCCCAGTGGATGAGTGTGCCAGGCAGTCCGCGCACCCGGATCGAAGGTCACGGTGGCGCCGCCGATGCGTGCGCCGTCGCTGCCTTTGAACGGCGCATCGACGCGAACCTTCCCGGTAAAGTATTCAGCGGGTCCGACGGCGGACGGCTGGGAACCTGCAGGCGTGACGGTGATATTCATGGGCTGAGCTCCTTCACTTTCGAAAGCTGACAAGGACAATGAGAGCGCGGCGATCGCGAGTGTTTTCATCGAGCGTCCTTTTGGGGTTCGTGCGAGGGCTTCCAATCTACCGGTTACCTGCCCGTTCGATTAGTCGTGGGAAGCTGCATGCATAAGTGAGCGGAGCTCATCAATGTGTCGGGAAGACGCCCATGGTCTGCTCGCATTAATCGATAAGCGAGGTTGCAGGCTCCGGTCGCAACAGGTGGTTACGTCGTACCACCTTCAGCAAAGTGACAAGCGGCGCCGGCCATATTACATTGACTGATATACACTGCTGATATCACCTCAGGAGCTCCCCGATGAGCCGGATTTTAGCCGATCTCACCCCCAAGCAAATCGAAGACCTCAACCATCTGGCTTCGGCTCTCGAGACGTCCCGTGCCGCACTGATCCGGGAGGCTGTGGCTACCTTCGTGGCTGCCAAACGCGAAGAGCTGAAGCACCCTGCGCCAGATGTTTTCGGGCTTTGGAAAGATCGGGACCTGGACAGCCTTGCTTATGAGCAGGCGCTACGCAACGAATGGTGAGGTCTCTGTTCGACACCAATATTCTGATCGATCACCTATGCGGCAGGCCCATGGCAGGCCAAGTGATTCAGGCCGCGCACAGACCCATGATCAGCCTGATTACGTATATGGAAGTGCTCGTAGGCGCAACTGACCCCAAGGAGGCCGAGACGCTACGCCAGTGGATGGAGCTATTCGAAGTCGTACCCGTCTCCCTCGATATCGCCCATGACGCTGTAACACTGCGTCAACAGCGCCGCATCAAGTTACCTGACGCGATCATTTGGGCCAGCGCGCGCTTGGCGGGGGCCACCCTGGTCACTCGTAACACCAAGGATTTTCCCGAGACAGAACGAGGCGTGCAGGTGCCGTATCACCTGTAGCGTTTTTAGGAAAACAGTGCCGAAGCGCCGCTGTGGCGCCGAGCTGACGCGGGACTGAGGCTTAAGGCAGCGGCACAGACTAACAACTGTTAGGTAGTCTATTGACGGCCAATATGCGAAAGGCTATGTTGCGCCTACCTAACATACGCTAGGCGAGAATATTTTCTCCTCAGGACCTGCCCATGACCACCAAACCCCAGCTCTTCACCTCCCCCTCCGCTTTCCCCAATCCGCAACGGCTGCGGTTGTTCATGCACGAGAAAGGCATCGCCGATCAGTTCGACGAGGTCATCTACGACATGGCTCCGGGTGGACAGCAGCGCGGCTGGCGCCACCTGAACATGAACCCGTGGGGCGAAACGCCGACGCTGCAACTGGCCGATGGCAGCTACCTGGCCGAAACGGCGGCCATCGCGCGTTATCTGGATCAGACTTATCCAGGCCGCAAGATCATGGGCGACAGCGCGCTGGAACAAGGTCTGGACACCATGTGGGACAACCGCATCTGGGTGCACATCCTCTATCGCATCGTCACCGCGTTCCATGTGTTGCACACCGGGCTGGGGTTCAAACTCGAACTGACCAGGAACGAAGCATGGGGCGAGCATTGCCGCAAAGAAGCGCTGGCCCATGCGGCCCTGGTAAACCGTCATCTGGCCGATGGCCGTGAATGGCTGCTGGGTGGTGCCGAGCCGACGTTCGCCGATATCACCCTGGCCACTGCCATCGCCTTCTCCAAGTTTCCGGTCAACGCCACCCCGCTCGACGAGCGTTTCGAACACCTGGACGCCTACTGGCAGCGCTGGCAGCAACGCCCGGCCTTCAAGGCGGCCTACGCGGATCGCAGCAGCGGCATCCCGGAGCTGGATTCGCCTGCTGCGTGAGGTGGCGCAAGGGGTATCGATAACCGCGACCGCCAACCCTTGGCGGTCGCGGTGTGAGTCATGCCGGTCCCTTTTGTTTTAAGATGACCGGCTTCCCCGAGAACACGTCCGACGTACACAAGGCACGACAATGAGCATCAATGCCCGCGAGGCCATACTTCTGGCTGCCCGCAACATTGCCCAGTCACAGGGCTACAACGGCCTGAATTACCGCGACTTGGCGAGTGCCGTGGGTATCAAGCCAGCCAGCATCTATTACCACTTCCCCAGCAAGGCCGACCTGGGCATTGCCGTGGCTCGACGGTACTGGGAAGACGGAGCGGCGGCACTTGAAGTCATCTGCGAGCAAACCCCGAACCCTCTGCAGGCACTGCAACGCTTCCCGGAGATCTTTCGGCGCTCGCTCGAGGCGGATAACCGGCTGTGCCTGGGCAGCTTCGTGGGGGCCGAGACCGATAATCTTCCCCCTGCCATGGCCGAGGAGATCCAGGCGTTTGCCCAGGTCAACATCGCCTGGCTGAGCCGTCAGCTGGTCGCTGCACAAGTGTGCGACGCGGGCGACAGCGACGCGCGGGCACGGGCCATTTTTTCGGCCGTGGCCGGTGCCCAACTCATTGCCCGAAGCCGGGCGGACATCTCGTTGTACGACACGCTGATCCAATCCTATCGAGCCTATGGGCCACTGCCGGCGTGAAGCCGCAATCGATTCAACTCCGCGCTGCGGAAATAAAAGCGGTTACTCATCGGCTTTCCCAACTATTTACTAAACATTGATTGAGCTTTGCGATGAGCGGTCGATACCCCTTGAAGAGGGATACATCCAATCCGAGGGTAACAACGTGTTCAATTCAGCGCTGAAACGTAAGTTGCAATCCCAGGACGCTGAAATCATCAAACACCAAGGATTGGTGAATGCTCTGGACCGCTCGATGGCAATCGTCGAGTTGGGTCTGGATGGCAAAGTCATTCGTGCCAACGATAACTTCTTGAGAATCATGGGCTATCGCGCCGAGCAGATTCTCGGCGTGGCGCATTCGGATCTTTGTCCGACCGCGTTGGTTCGCAGCTCGGCGTATAACGAGTTCTGGGGCCGTCTTCGAGCCGGGGAGTTCGTTTCCGGCACCTTCCAGCGGATCGGTGCAGACGGCCGAAAGGTGTGGCTGGAGGCCAGTTACAGTCCGGTGCTGGATGAGCAGGGAAAAGTCTGCAAGGTCGTCAAGTTCGCACTGGATGTCACGCAAAAGGTGCTGCAGGATGCCGAGGCCAACAGCAAGCTCAATGCGCTGGATCGAGCGATGGCGGTCATCGAGTTCGACCTCAACGGCAATATCATTCAGGCCAACCAGAACTTTCTGAATACCATGGGCTATGCCCAGACTGACCTGAAAGGTAAGCATCACAGAATGTTCTGCGAAGCCGATCTGGTCGGCAGCAGTGAGTACACTGACTTCTGGAAACGACTCAACTCCGGAGAAGTCTTCAGTGGTCAGTTCAAGCGCATCGGCAAGCACGGAAGGACGCTGTGGCTCGAAGCGACCTACAACCCCGTCTTCGATGCGGACGGCACCCTGACCAAGATCGTCAAGTTCGCCAGCGACATCACCGAGCGCGTGGAGAAGTTCGAGGAAGACTCGCGCAGTGCTTCGCGCGCCTACCATATCTCGGCCGAAACCGAGAAAGTCGCCGAGCAGGGCGCCGAAGTCATTCAGCAAACGGCGGTGGAAATGCGCCTGATCGCCGACCATATCGAGTCCTCGGCGCGCCTCGTGGGCCAACTGGGTGATCGCTCGGAGCAGATCACGGCGATCGTCAACACTATTCGCAGCATCGCTGACCAGACCAACCTTCTAGCCCTCAACGCAGCCATCGAAGCGGCGCGCGCCGGCGACCAGGGTCGCGGCTTTGCCGTGGTGGCCGACGAAGTCAGGCAACTGGCGGGGCGCACCAGTCGGTCGACCAGCGAGATCGCCGAGATGATCGGCAAGATTCTGGCCGAGACCCGGGATGCGGTGACCAGCATCAACTCCACCCACGAAGGTGCGCAGCGCGGTGTCTTGCTGGCGGAACAGGCCGGCTTGGTCATTCTGCAGATCCGCACCGGTACCAGCGATGCCGTGGAGGCGGTGAGCATGTTCGCGTCCAAACTGGATGAATCGGAGGTGATTCCAAAGACGGCAGTTGGCTGGATGGGCTGATTCACATAAACACATTCGAATGTGTTAATGTATGGCCACTTTCAGTAGCCCTACGGAATCACCATGACCGACGCCAGCTTGTTCAGCCCTCTCACCCTCGGTGGCCTGACGCTCAAGAACCGCATTGCCCTCCCTCCTCTGACGCGGTCCCGGAGCAGCCAGCCGGGCGACGTCCCCAATGCCTTGATGAGCACCTATTACCGGCAGCGCGCCAGCGCCGGGTTCATGATCACCGAAGGCACGCAGATAGAACCACGCGGCCAGGGTTATGCCTGGACGCCTGGCATCTACAGCCAGGAGCAGATTGCCGGCTGGCAACAGGTGACCCGCGCCGTTCATGAAGAAGGCGGCGTGATCTTCTGCCAGCTCTGGCACGTCGGGCGGGTGTCCCATGACAGCCTGCAACCTGACAACCAGCCACCCGTCGCGCCCTCCGCCATTGCAGCAACGTCGGTGAAAGTGTTTATCGAGACCGGCCCCGAAACGGGCGAGCTGGCAGACCCCAGCCTGCCTCGCGCACTGTCCACGGCAGAGGTCAAAGCGCTGGTGGAGTTGTACCGCGTGGCCGCCGTGAACGCGAAGGAAGCAGGCTTCGACGGCGTCGAACTGCATTCGGCCAACGGTTACCTGCTCAATCAGTTCCTGTCCGAACACACCAACCAGCGCACCGACGAATACGGCGGCTCTCTGGAAAACCGTCTGCGTTTTCTGCGTGAAGTGACCGAAGCGGTGATCTCCGTGTTCGGCCGCGAGCGTGTCGGCGTGCGTTTCGCGCCGCTTTTCGAAACCACCGAGGAGGCCCGTGTCTACCTGGGCCTGGTGGAAAGCGATCCTCATGCCACCTACGTTCAGGCGGCGGCCATGTTGAATTCGCTGGGGATCGGTTACCTGTCCATTGCCGAAGCCGACTGGGACAACGCTCCGGAGTTGCCTGTGAGCTTCCGCCGGGCGCTGCGCGAAACCTTCGACAATCCGATCATGTATTCCGGCTGCTACACCCGGGAAAAAGCCGAACGGGTGCTCGCTGACGGTCATGGCGATCTGTTCGGATTCGGCCGCACGTTCATCGCCAACCCGGATTTGCCGAAGCGCTTCGCGCACGGCGCGCCACTCAATCCGGTCGACCACGCAACGCTTTATGGCGGTGGAGAACGGGGTTACATCGACTATCCGTTCATGACCCCTTAAAATAAATGCTTCCGGGCGGGTTCACCCTCGCCCATCCACAGGGTCAGGCATCCACATGACGGCGTTGAACGAGGCATTGAAAGTTCTATCCAGCCCTACACGGCGAGCCGTCCTGACCTGGCTCAAGGATCCTCATCGATCGTTCGCAGGCTACAGCCAGCTGTACGATTTCAGTGTCCACGGCGTCTGTGCCAGCCTGATTCAGGACAAGGCCGGGCTGTCGCAGCCGGCCACCTCCATCTGCCTCAAAGCCTTGCTCGACCAAGGTTTCGTCGAAGCCAGCAAAGTGGGCAAATGGACCTACTACAAACGCAACGAGGAGCAGATCACGGCGGCGATGGCCGGGTTGCTGACCGATCTGGAAGTCGACATCGCGGATCGATAGCGCACGCTCCGTCATGCCGAGTTCTGGTCCTGCGCTTCGCGCCCTCTTTTGAAATCCATGATCTGGGGCAGGTTGTCCTCGATCCAGTCCACCACCGTTTCCAGCTTCGTAGCGGCCTGAGTGCCCAGCGGCGTCAGGCTGTACTCGACGTACGGTGGTACCACCGGCAGCGCCAGACGCTGCACCAGTCCGTCGCCTTCGAGCCGTTGCAGCGTCTGCGCGAGCATCTTCTCGCTGACGCCGCCGATCTTGCGCCGCAGCTCGCTGAAGCGATGGGTGCCTCCCAGCAGCACCACCAGCACCAGCACGCCCCAGCGACTGGTCATGTGCTGGAGGATTTCCCGCGAAGGACAGTCCGCCTGCAACACTTCGCCGCGACGCAGCTTCTCGGCAAACCGGTGCGAATCGCTTTCAGCATGAGACATGGCACTTACCTTTTCGTACGTACTTACTTTTCGTAAGCTTCTATTCTAGCATCGGATTTTCTTCAACGAGAATCGAGGTGCTTTCATGATCGCCATTACCGGTGCAACGGGCCAACTGGGCCGCTTGGTCATCGATGCATTGCTGAAAAACCAGAAACCCGCAGCCCTGATCGCGTTGGTGCGTGACCCGGCCAAGGCGCGTGACCTGGCGGCCAAAGGCATCGACGTGCGGGCAGCGGACTACAACGAACCCGACACTTTGCACAGCGCGCTGACAGGGGTGGAGCGTCTGTTGCTGATCTCATCCAGTGAAGTCGGGCAACGCCGTGCACAGCATCGTGCCGTCATCGAAGCCGCCCGGTCGGCAGGCGTGAAATTGCTGGCCTATACCAGCCTGCTGCATGCCGACACATCGACGCTCGGCCTCGCCTCGGAACATCGCGATACCGAACAGGCACTGGCCGAGTCTGGCCTGCCCCATGTCATCCTGCGCAATGGTTGGTACAACGAGAATTACACGGCCGGCGTTGCACCGGCTGTCGAACACGGCGCGATCCTGGGCAGCGCGAGAGACGGCCGAATTTCCTCGGCAGCCCGTGCCGACTACGCTGAGGCCGCAGCGGCGGTGCTGACCCGCGACGACCAGGCCGGCAAGGTCTACGAACTGGCCGGCGACGACAGCTACACCCTGGCCGAGCTGGCTGCCGAAGTGGCGCAACAGTCAGGCAAGGCCGTCGTCTACAACGACCTGCCGCAAGCGCAGTACCAAGAGGCGCTGGTCAGTGTCGGGCTGCCTGTCGAATTGGCGGCGATGCTGGCCGACTCGGACGCCTGCGCAGCCAAAGGTGACCTGTACGACAACAGCCGGCAGTTGAGCCAATTGCTGGGTCACCCCACGACACCAATCGCCCAATCGGTCAGCGCCGCCCTGAAACACTGATCAACGCTTCAGGGATCGGCAGGGGCAAGGGCGAGTTTGAAGCAGCGCCCCTGCCCGCCTGCCTTCAATGACCGCTGACCACTTGCGCGGAAACCCGACCTCCTCCGGCAAATCCATGCATTCGCGCCTGGTAGGCAATGCCCAGGCCGATGAGCGTCAAGGCCAGCAGCACCCAGGGAAACGTACCCACGCCCCAATGGCCCAGCAAGACGCCCCCGAGTAACCCACCACCTGCAATCGCGCTGTTCCAGACCACGACATTCATCGACAGGGCAACATCGGCGCCCCGGCCCGCGGAGTCGGCCAGTGCCGTCTGCAACAGGGTGGCGGCGCCGCCAAACGTCAGCCCCCAGATCGCCACGCCCAGATAAATCGCGATCGCCGAGGTCATGAACAGGCCGAGGAATACTGCAACGGCGGCAAAGCTGGCCAGACTGAACAGGACCGCTGGGCGCAGATGACGATCGACCAGGCGCCCCGTCACCCAGATGCCCGCCAGCGCGGCGATGCCGAAGGCCAGCAGGACCAGATCGACATCGTTGGCCAGCCCCGCCTTCGCTACGAAGGGTGCGATGTAGGTATAGAGGATGTTGTGCGCCAGCATCCAGGTGAACACCACGCCCAGCACCGGCCGCACCCCTGGGGTGAAAAAGACCTCGTGTAACGCCAGCCGCTGGGTCGAAGACTGCCCCGGATAGTCCGGCACCTTGACCAGTACCCAGCCGATCAGCACCAGCGTCAAGACGGACATCAACGCAAACGCCATGCGCCAGCCCATGAAGCCGCCCAGCCAGGTACCCAGGGGGACGCCCAGCGACAGCGCGATCGGGGTGCCGATCATCGCCACGGCCAGCGCCCGGCCCTGCAGTTGCGGCACGACCATGCGTCGCGCATACCCGGCAATCAAGCTCCAGGCCAGACCCGCCGACACACCTGCAAAGAACCTGGCAACCAAGGTCAGTGCGTAATGGGACGACCAGGCAGTGATGGAATTGAACAGCAGAAATCCTGCGATCGTCAGCAGCAGGACGGTTCTGCGCCGCCAGCTCTGCGTCGCGATGGTCAACGGGATGGCCGCCAGCAATGACCCCAGGGCGTAGACGGTCACCATCTGGCCAGCCAGCGACGGCGAGATGCCCAGGCCGCTGCCGATCTGCGGAAGCAGGCCAGCGGGCAGCGTCTCGGTGACGATGCAAATGAAACCGGTCATCGCCAGGGCCAATAAAGCGCCGAGCGGGAGTGTGTCGCGTTGTGTTTCATCCGTGGTCATCCGGTGTGCTCCTCTGGATTTATATATCGATCGGTATAAATCTAAAGAAGCCGCTCGCCGTGGTCAACCATTTATGTATCGTTTAGTATCTATGTACCACCGAAGGAGATCTGACATGGCTCAGATGGGACGCCCTCGCACGTTCGACCGCGACGAGGCAATCACTCAGGCGATGCACCTGTTCTGGGAGCATGGCTACGACGCCACCTCGCTCAGCCAGCTCAAGGCCAGCATTGGCGGGGGTATCACCGCGCCCAGTTTCTACGCCGCCTTCGGCTCCAAGCAGGCGCTGTTCCATGAGGTTGTCGAGCGCTATCTCGGCACCCATGGCCGCGTCACGGAAAGCCTGTTCGATCCCGCCCTGCCTCCCAGGACGGCCATCGAACTAACCCTGCGCCGCTCGGCCAGCATGCAGTCCGAGGCCGGTCACCCAACCGGATGCCTAGTCGCTCTGGGGCTGATGAGCACCTGTTCGGCCGAGAGCAAAATCATCTCCAAGCCGTTGGTGAACGCAAGAAATGCCAACCGGGCCGGCCTGCGCGCCTGCGTCGAGCGCGGAATCAACACCGGTGAGCTCCCGAAAACCGTGATCCCTGAAGTGCTTGCCACCGCGTTCGACAGTTTTCTGCTGGGCCTGTCGACCCTGGCTCGCGACGGTGTGACGGCGGCTACCCTGGACGCAGCGGTCGATCAGATGATGGGACTGTGGGACAGCCTGAGCACAGGTCACACTGCCTGATCGCTGTTCGGCTCAGCCCCGACAGCGTTGCGACGAACGCCGGCCTCTGTGATTTTCCCTCCACGCCATTACTGAGCGTCATTCACTACTTCATCCCGCCTATCGACGTTATCGCCACTCGCCTGATGCCTTAACCTTAAAGGGTGTAGGGGATCTGCTTCAGCAGCTGCTGGATTCACCTGCCTCAATCCGACGTGTCCTTTGCGGGGGTCATTGTTGTTCGTGCCGACGGGCATTGCTGAAGGAGAGAGTGATTTGGATCATCTGCAGCCCAAAGAAGGCCTCAGGCTGTCTCGCCGACAGGTATTGGTGGGAACGGCAGGCTCGGCCGTGTCGATGGCCCTCTCGGCTGCGCCCGTGAACGCCGTCGAGCCGGGCAAGACGGCCCCGCACGCACCGGCGAGCTCTTCTGTGACCTTCACGTTGAACGGTCGCCGGCAGACCCTTGAGGTGGACAACCGAACCACGTTGCTGGATGTGTTGCGCGAGCGCCTGAAACTCACCGGGACCAAGAAAGGCTGCGACCATGGCCAATGCGGTGCCTGCACCGTGTTGGTGGAGGGACGCCGGATCAATGCATGCCTGAGCCTGGCGGTCATGCATGAAGGCGACAGCATCACCACCATCGAAGGCCTGGGCACGCCGGAGCGTCTGCACCTGATGCAGGCCGCCTTCATCAAGCATGACGGCTATCAATGCGGCTACTGCACGCCTGGACAGATCTGCTCGGCGGTGGCGGTGCTGGCCGAATTGAAGGCCGGCATTCCCAGTCACGTCACCCAGGACCTGATCGCGCCGGTGGTGCAGACCCCAGCCGAACTGCGTGAACGCATGAGCGGCAACATCTGCCGCTGCGGCGCCTACTCCAACATCATCGATGCCATTGCCGAGGTTGCCACGGGGGAAACCGCATGAGGTCATTTACCTACGAGCGTGCGACGTCGCCCGAGCACGCCGTCGCGGCAGCAGCGGCCAACCCCGCAGCGCGCTTCATTGCCGGGGGCACCAATCTGCTGGATTTGATGAAGCTGGAGATCGAAACCCCACAGCACCTGATCGACGTCAACGGCCTGGCCTTCGATACCCTCGAGGCCACGCGCGAGGGTGGTTTGCGCATCGGCGCGCTGGTGCGCAACACCGACCTGGCTGCCGCGCCCGAAGTCAGGCGCGACTATGCCGTGCTGTCCAGGGCCCTGGTGTCGGGCGCATCCGGGCAGCTGCGGAACAAGGCGACCACGGCGGGCAATCTGCTGCAGCGAACGCGCTGCTCGTACTTCTACGACATCAACCAGCCCTGCAACAAACGCCGTCCCGGTACCGGTTGCTCAGCGCTGGGCGGCATGAGCCGTCAGCAGGCCGTGATCGGTGTCAGCGATGCCTGCATCGCCAGCCATCCCAGCGACATGGCGGTGGCCATGCAGGCACTGGATGCCTCTGTCGAAACCCTGAACGCCAGCGGCCAGACCCGCACGTTTCCGCTCGCGCAGCTCTACAAGGCGCCCGGCGATACGCCTCACCTGGAGTACACCTTAACCCCGGGCGAATTGATCACGGCGGTCATCCTGCCCAAACCGGCAGGCGGCAGACACATCTACTACAAGGTCCGTGACCGCGCCTCGTACGCCTTCGCCCTGGTCTCGGTGGCGGCAGTGGTGCAGCCGGATCGAACGGGACGGATCGCGCTCGGAGGCGTCGCCTACAAGCCGTGGCACGACGTCGCCGCAGACGCGTTGCTGCCTCAAGGCGCGGCCGCAGTGAGCGCCCGCCTGCTCGGCGACGCCCGCCCCACGGCGCAAAACGCATTCAAGGTGAAACTCGCCGAGCGCACGCTGGGTCTGGCACTGGCTCAAGCGTCGTCGTAACGCCGCCCATTGCATGTCGCGCTAGCCGACCGGCGAACCGAACAGGAAGATTGCCCATGAAATTCGATACGCCCGCGACGACCAATCCGATCGATCAGCTCAATGTCATCGGCCAGCCCAAAGACCGCATCGATGGCAAGCTCAAGACCACCGGCACTGCCACCTACGCCTATGAGCAGAATGCGGCGGTCACCCATCCTGCCTATGGTTATGTGGTCGGGGCGGCGATCAGCAAGGGGCGCATCTCGTCGATCGACTCGGAGCAAGCCAGGCTGGCATCGGGCGTGATCGCTATCGTCACTCATGAAAATGCCGGCAAGCTGGACAAGGGCGAGTTCTATGTCAGCCGGGCGCTGGGCGGCCCCCAGGTGGATCACTATCACCAGGCCGTGGCCATCGTGGTGGCCGAAACCTTCGAACAGGCTCGCGCGGCGTCTGCACTGCTGCGCATCTATTACGTTCGGGAGGCTGGACAGTTCGACCTGAAAGCGCAGAAAGACGCGGCGCAAACGCCGCCGCCCGCCGCCTTCGGTCCCCCCGCGCAAACCGACGTCGGCGATTTCGACGGCGCGTTCCAACGCGCGGCGGTGCAACTCGACGAAACCTACAGCACCCCGGATCAAGCTCACGCCATGATGGAACCCCATGCCACCATCGCTCAATGGCAAGGCGATCAGCTGACCCTCTGGACCTCGATCCAGCAGATGAACTGGGGCGTTCGCGACTTGGCCAAGACACTCGGCATCGCCAAGGAGCAGGTCCATTTGATCTCGCCCTACATCGGCGGCGGTTTCGGCGGCAAAGGTACGATCCTGTGCGACGCGGTGCTGGCGTCGCTCGCGGCCAGAGAGGCGCGGCGCCCGGTCAAGGTCGCCCTGCCCCGGCCGCTGATGTTCAACAATCTGACCCACCGCCCGGCCACCCTGCAGCGTATACGCATCGGTACGGACAGCAATGGCAGCATCACTGCCATAGGCCACGAGAGCTGGTCGGGCAATCTGCGCGGAGGCCGTACCGAACCGGCGACGGCGGCGACCCGCTCGCTGTACGCAGGCGCGAATCGTCTGACGCGCCTGAAACTGGCTGTCCTGGATCTGGCCGAGGGCAACGCCATGCGCGCGCCCGGTGAGGCGCCGGGCATGATGGCGCTGGAAATCGCCATGGATGAAATGGCCGCCAAGCTGAACATGGACCCCGTGCGGTTTCGGGTCATGAACGATACGCAGGTCGATCCCGAACAACCCACCCGACCCTTTTCCAAGCGTCAATTGATCGAGTGCCTGACCCTCGGCGCCGAGCGCTTCGGGTGGAGCAGACGGCGGCCGGCGCCGGCTCAGGTCCTGGAGGACGGCTGGTTCATCGGCATGGGGGTGGCCTCGGCCATCCGGGGCGCGCCGACGAGCAAATCCGCCGCTCGCGTACGAGTCGACTGGCAAGGCCGGGTCACCGTGGAAACCGACATGACGGACATCGGCACCGGCACGTACACCATCATCGCCCAGACCGCCGCTGAAATGATGGGCGTGGATATCGATCACGTCGAGGTCCGTCTCGGTGACTCGCGATTCCCTGAGTCTGCCGGGTCAGGCGGCCAATGGGGGGCGGCCTCCTCCACCGCGGGTGTCTATGCCGCCTGTGTGAAGCTGCGCGAAGCCGTTGCGCAGAAACTCGGCCTGGACCCGGTGACGGCCGAGTTCGTCGACGGCCAGGTGCGCGACGCCGACGCCAGCTTTGCGCTGGCCAGCGCTGCGGCGCACGGCGATATCGAGGCTGAGGATCTGATGGAATATGGCGATCTGGCCAAACGCTTCTCCCAGCAGACGTTCGGTGCGCACTTCGTCGAGGTCGGGGTGAATGCAGCCACCGGCGAGATTCGCATCCGCCGTCAACTGGCGGTGTGCGCCGCCGGCCGTATCTTGAATCCGAAAACGGCACGAAGCCAGATCATCGGCGGCATGACCATGGGCGCCGGCGCGGCGTTGATGGAGGACATGGTGGTGGACCATCGCCTGGGTTTCTTCGTGAATCACGACCTGGCGGGTTACGAGGTCCCCGTGCACGCCGACATTCCCCATCAGGAGGTCATCTTTCTCGATGAAGTCGACCCGTACGCGACGCCGTTGAAAGCCAAGGGGGTGGGTGAGCTGGGCATCTCCGGTGCGGCCGCCGCCATTGCCAATGCCATCTACAACGCCACTGGGGTGCGGGTTCGGGATTATCCGATCACGCTGGACAAGCTCATCGATCAGTTACCCGCTTCTGTATGATTGCCCTTTCAAGTGCTCCGCTAGCGGGTGATCCATGCAACTGAGTCGTGCGAACCTGGCTGACATCATCTATTTCCTGGCCATTGCCAAGCACCAGAGCTTCAGCCGTGCGAGCGTCGAGGTCGGCATCAGCGCTTCGGCGCTCAGCCACGCCATGAAAGGCCTGGAGGCACGCCTGGGCGTTCGCCTGCTCAATCGCACCACCCGCAGCGTGACCCTTACCGCCGCCGGCGAAGAGTTGCAGGGGCTGGTCAGCCACCCACTGACCGACATCAGCAACGCCCTGGAGACCCTCAACCGTTTGCGCGACGAGCCCGCGGGTCGCATTCGTTTGAACGTCCTCAGCGATGGCGCGAAATTACTGCTTGGCCCTGTCCTGCCGGTATTCGTGGAGCGCTATCCCGACATCGAAGTCGACCTGACCGTCACCAATCGGATGATCGATGTGATTGGCGAGGGCCACGACGCAGGCATTCGTTTCGGCGGCACGGTACCCAGTGACATGATCGCTCAGCGACTGTCCCCGGATGTGCGCTGGAGCGTGGTGGGCACACCCGGCTATCTCGAGCGCTTCGGTGTGCCCACTCATCCCGAGCAATTGAAAGAGCATCGATGCCTGAAGATCCGCCTCGGCAATGCGCGATTGTATGACTGGGAGTTCGTCAAGAACGGCCAGAAACTCGAAGTGGAGGTACCCGGCGCGATCACCATCGATGAAACCCGCGTCGGCGTTGCATTGGTGACCCGCGGAGCCGGTCTGATGTACGTACCTGAACGTGTCATCGCCCGGTACGTCGAGGACGGTACCGTGCAGGAGGTCCTGAAGGACTGGGCCCACACCGATCCCGGCTTCCACATCTACTACTCGAGCTTTCGACAGGTGCCCGTCGGCCTCCGGCTGCTGATCGATCTGATCCGGGAGCTGGAGCCCATGGGACCGCTGCCTTGACGCCAGGATCGTCGGGTGACCGGGCGGAATACGATCTGATTGCGCGCTAAATATATCGACGCTAACTTAGGCTCATTTGCAGTTCAGGATGATTCCATGAGCGTCGACGACAGCCGTCCCATTGCACCCGTCGCAGAGCGCAGCCACCTGTTGCTGGCCAACCAGCTGTGCTTTTCCCTGCACTCCACGTCGCTGATGATGACCAAGGTGTACAAACCGCTGCTTCAGGCCCTCCACCTGACCTATCCTCAGTACCTGGCCATGCTGGTGCTATGGGAGGAGGACGGGCTGACCGTGTCGGACCTCAGCGCCAGGCTGCTCACCGATCCGGGCTCGATGACGCCCCTGCTTAAACGGCTTGAAGCCGAAGGCTTGATCATGCGCACCCGCAGCAGGGACGATGAACGGGTCGTCCGGCTTGTGCTGACCGACGCCGGCAAGGCGCTTCGCCAGAAAGCCGAGAACATCCCGGCCTGCATTCTGGCGGCGTGCGGCATCGCGCAGCAGAAACTGGAAGCCCTGCAAGGGGAGCTTCTGAGACTTCGCAGCCAGCTTCAGACGAGCCTGACTCCGCCAGATCAGTAAAAAATCCAGGCGAATCAGAGCGTTGTCGACGCGCATGGAAAAACTTCGAAATATTATCTTGCGCACTAAGCATTAGCGCGATAAATTAATCCCAGCTGCCCAGCCCGCACAGGTAAAGCTGGCGGCACCTCAATCCTGTCCTGAAGAGATAAATCCATGAACGTTCTCTATACCGCAACCGCAACTGCCACCGGTGGCCGTGATGGCCGTGCTGTCTCCAGTGACAAGATCCTCGACGTGGCACTGGCAACCCCGAAAGAACTGGGCGGTGCCGGCGGTGCAGCGACCAACCCGGAGCAACTGTTCGCGGCGGGCTACTCGGCCTGCTTCATCGGCGCCCTGAAATTCGTCGCCGGCCAGAGCAAGCGCAGCGTGCCGGCCGACACCTCGATCACGGCCAAAGTGGGCATCGGCCAGATCCCCGGCGGTTTCGGTCTGGACATCGATCTGCACATCCACCTGCCAGGTCTGGAACAGGCCGACGCCGAAGCGCTGGTCGAAGCGGCCCACCAGGTCTGCCCGTACTCCAATGCTACCCGCGGCAACGTCGACGTTCGTCTGCACGTCACTGTCTGATGCACCCCTGCGATCGCTCTGATCGCAATGGCTGGCCCCGCAGTTCGCCTGAACTGCGGGGCCTCCTTACACGCTACTGATGTGATATCGACGACAAGCAAACTTCGCTGTCCTGCCTCCTGCTTGCTGGCCTAGAATGCCGCAATGCCCATCTCCACTGTCTCCCTCGTATTATTCGCCGCCCTGTTGCATGCCGGTTGGAACGCCCTCCTGCGCGGTGGCGCGGATCGGCTGTGGTCGATGACCGTCATGTGCCTGGCCGTGGCCGCGACCTGCATCGTGCTGGCCTTGTTCATGCCTGTCCCCGCCCAGGCAAGCTGGCCCTATGCCGTGCTCTCGGGCGTGCTGCACGTGGGCTACAACCTGTTTCTGGTGCGCAGCTACCGGATGGGCGACCTCGGGCAGACCTATCCGGTTGCCCGCGGCTCGTCGCCGATCCTGATCGCGCTGGGTGCAGCGATATTCGCCGGCGAGCACATCCAGGCCAGTGCCTTGGCCGGCATCTGCCTGGTCTCGGGCGGGATCATTCTGCTGGCCTTCAGCAAGGGCAAACTGGCCGTTCCCAGCTTGCCGTACGCCCTGGGCACCGGCGCGTTCATCGCGGCCTACAGCGTCACCGACGGCATCGGTGCGCGCCTGTCCGGCGCCCCCATGGCCTATACCGTGTGGATGTGTGTGCTGTGGGGGGTGCTGATGCCGATGGTGTATATCGGTCGGCGCGGAGCGCGCAGCCTGTTTGCCTATCGTCCCGGAATGGCGACGGCTGCCGCCGGTGGCCTGGTGTCGCTGCTGGCCTACGGCATCGTCATCCAGGCGATGACCGATGCGCCCATGGGCATGGTCTCGGCGCTGCGCGAGACCAGCGTGCTGTTCGCAGCCTTGATCGGCTGGTTCTTCCTGGGCGAAAGCCTGACCGTGCGCAAGGTGCTGGCGTGTACGATCATCGCCGCAGGCACCATCATCATCGGTTGACCGCCCAGGCTTGGTATCACCCGCTCGCCGCTCCTTGGAACGGCAACAGTTCCACCACCCACTCGATGAACACCCGAAGTTTCAAGCTGATGTGTCGATTGGGCGGATAGGCGATGTACATCGGCATGGACTCCAGTTGCCAGTCCTGGAACAACGCAACGAGCTCGCCGCGCGCCACGGGTGCGCTGGCCATGTACTCCGGTAGCCAAAGCACCCCCATGCCAGCCAGCCCGGCGGCCAGATAGGCGTTGCCGTCGTCGACCGAAAGCACCGCTTGGCCGCGTACGGTCACGCGCTCGCCGTCGCGCTGCAGGGTGTAGGCCAGCGCCCTGCCCGTCCGCGCCCAGAGAAAACCGATCACGCGGTGATCGGACGCTTCCAGATCGCCGGGATGCTGGGGCGTGCCGAGTCGGCGCAAATAGCCGGGCGCTGCATAGACCCCCAGTTGCAGGTCGCCCAGGCGGCGCGCCATCAGCGATTGATCGGTCAGTTCACCACCGCGTACGACACAGTCCACGTTCTCGCCGATGATGTCGACCATACGGTCGCTGACGCCCATGTCGATCTGGATATCCGGGTAGCGGCGATGAAACTCGGGCAGGGCCGGCATCAGCACATGGCTGGCGAAGGGACTGGGCACGTCGACCCGCAGCCTGCCGCGCGGCACGGTGGCGGCACTGGACAGACCGGTCTCGGCGTCGTCCAGATCGGCCAGCAGACGCACCACCCTGTCGTAGTAGGCGGCCCCGTCGGCGGTGACGTTGACCCGGCGCGTGGTGCGGTTGAGCAGCTTCACCCGCAGACGCGCTTCGAGCTGCTGCACCAGCTGGGTCACCGTGGTCTTGCTCATGTGCAGGGTGTGCGCCGCCTGGGTGAAACTGCCCGTCTCCACCACCCGCGCGAAGGCCTGCATGGCATCGAAACGGTCCATCGGTACCTCGTTGTCAGGAGCCATTGTTTGGAAAACGCAAACAGTCCTGGTCAGACTTGCTCGTTTATCCCGCCAGGGCAAGCCTCTACTGTTTCCCTTCGATAGATAACGGGTCGCCCGGCCCGCTTACGGAGGCAATCCCATGACTCAACGTGACGTCGTTTTTCCAGTCGGCCGCCAGGCTCTCTATGAACGCAACCGCTATTCACCCGCCGTTCGCAGCAATGGGCTGCTGTTCGTGTCCGGCCAGGTCGGCAGCCGCGAAGACGGCTCACCCGAGCCGGACCTGCGAGACCAGGTGCGCCTGGCCTTCCAGAACCTCAACGCCGTGCTGCACGCAGCGCAATGCACTTTCGACGACGTGGTAGACGTGACGGTGTTCATCGTCGATCCGCAATCCCGGTTCGAAACCATCTGGGAAGTGGTGCCTGAATACTGGGGCCAGGCGCCTTTTCCGAACATCACCTGCGTGGGGGTGACGTGGTTGTATGGCTTCGATTTCGAGATCAAGGTGATAGCCAAGTTGCCTGAGGTTTGAAGGGGCCGAGGCGTCGACCAGGCACGGATCAGAACGTACCTTGTGCCCTACTCCCCCGCCCGCGCCGCAGCCATCTGGTCGTTGAAGTTCGTGAAGAACGGTCCATAGCCGCCATTGGCTTCGGCGAAACGCAAGGGCTTGACCCGCTCGACGAGAATCTCCTCGGCATCCGGCGAGCGTTCGAAAATCGCCATGACTTCGTCGATGAACTCCGCCAGCGGCATCGCATGGGGGTCGTTGGCTTGGCGCTGGCCCATCAGTTCGGTCTGGACGTACGGCGGCACTAGTTCGTGGACCTTCACGGCGGTGTCCTTGAGCTGGTAGCGCAGTGACTGGCTGTAGGAGTGGACCGCCGCCTTGGTTGCGCAGTAGCTGGGGGTCAGGGCCAACGGAACGAACGCCAGCCCGGAGGAAACGGTCACGATAGCCGCGTGGGGTCGAGTGAGAAAGTGCGGCAGCAGCAGGCCATCCAGGTGAATGGGGCCCAACAGGTTGGTAGCGACCGTGGCTTCGAGTTCGGTGGGACCTGCGCGCAGTGACTCGCCGCGCATGATGCCGGCCGAGTGAATGACAGTGTTGAGGTCCGGGTGGCGTTCGATCAGCTGTTCGACGACTCGCTGCCGGTCCTGTGCATCGCTGGTGTCGAGCGCCGTGTAGTGCAAGCCGGGATTGGCCTGAGCCACTTGTTCGAGCAGTGACTCTCGGCGCCCCGCGATGATCACTTCGTTGCCTCGGGCCAGAAAGGCTTCGGCCAGGGCGCGACCGATGCCGCTGCCGCCACCGGTGATCAGGATCGTGTTGCCTGTGGTGTGCATGGGAGTCTCCAGTGAGATGGGGAAGTCATTGCGCTTGAGTCTGGTCTACCATAGGACGCGCGGGAGCAAGGCGCCAGCTGCCCGCATCTCCGTTCATTCGTTTGCCTTGCGAGCCACTCATGCAGATCGTCCTCATCGTCAACGGCCAACAGCTGCAACCTCCTCATCAGACCGAACCTGCGGTGCCATGGTGGAGCTTCACCAAGACGGTGCTGGCGGCCACAGCGCTGGCTCTGGTGCGTGACGGACGGCTGCGTCTGGACGACCCGCTCGCCGGCGCCCGCTACACCTTGCGCCAACTGCTGCGGCACGAGGCAGGGCTCGCAGACTACGGCGAGCTCGCCGACTACCACGCCGCCGTCGCGCGTCACGAGACTGCGTGGCCAGCGCAGGAAATGCTCGAACGATTGCAGGCCGAGCGTCTGCGGTACACCCCTGGCGAAGGCTGGCGCTATTCGAACGTCGGCTACTGGCAGGTGGCCCGGCTGATAGAGCGCACCAGCGACCTGTCGCTGGCCGACGCCGTCCGCACGCGCGTGCTGCAGCCGCTGAACATCGCTGACACGGTACGTTTCGCGACGTCCAGGGTAGAGCTCGGGCAATCCTGCGCCAGCCTTGCCCGCTATGATCCGGGCTGGGTGTATCACGGCTTGCTGATCGGCCCGCTGTCGCAGGCGGCGCTGCTGGTCGATGGTCTGCTGGGGGGTGATCTGCTGTCCGCCGGGTTGCTCCAGACCATGCAGGACACCACGACACTGGGCGGGCCGATACCCGGTCGACCGTGGCTGGCGCCAGGCTATGCGCTGGGGCTGATGCGTGGGCCCGTGGCTGGGGGCCTGGTATTGGCGGGACACACCGGATGCGGGCCCGGCAGCGTCCTCGCGGTGTACAGGGGCGTCATGGACAAGCGATCGGTGAGCTGTGCTGCTTTTGCCGAGGCCGCAGGCGAAGGTGAGGTCGAGGCCGCCGTGGTCGAGCAGATACGCCAGCATGTCTCAGGGTGATGCACCACGGCAGTCTCTTCACGTCACCAAGCGCTCCGACGAGGGGGTGAACCTTGGTCACCAGTCCGCAGATACCGTCATCGATGCAGCCGCGCTGCTCAGTCGAGTCCCGGCGGCAGCGGATGAAGGTCCCGATTGCGCCCCGCCTTCACCACCTGCCCCGGCATCTCATGCCCCAACAGTGCCGGCAAGGTGCGGGACAGCTCGATCAGACGGGGTAGATCGATGCCAGTGGGAATGCCCATTTCCTCGCACAGGTTCACCAGGTCCTCAGTGCAGATGTTGCCCGACGCGCCGGGTGCGAACGGGCATCCGCCCAAGCCACCCAGCGATGCATCGAAGCGCCGGGCACCGGCTTCATAGGCTGCCAGCACGTTGCTCAGCCCCAGCCCGCGGGTGTTGTGAAAGTGCAGCGTCAGCGCATCGGCGGGCAGTTGCTCCAATACCCGCCGGACCAGTCCATACACTTGGCGCGGATTGGCCATGCCGGTGGTGTCGGCCAAGGTTACGCCTTGCAGGCCCAGCCGCTGGTAGGCATCGACCAGGCCCATGACAACCTTTTCATCGATGTGCCCTTCGAACGGACAGCCGAAGGTCGTGGCAACGGTGCCGTTAAGGCTGACCGACGTGCCGCGAGCCAGCTCGACCACCTCGGCGAAGCCCGCCAGGGACTGCTCCCGACTCATGCGCATGTTGGCGAGGTTATGGCTCTGGCTGGCTGACAGCACCAGGTTGAGCTCGTCGGCCTTGGCTGCGAGGGCCCGCTGCGCACCCTTGAGGTTCGGGATCAATGCCACGTAGGTGACGCCCGGTTGGCGTACGATGCCGCCAAACACCTGCTCACCATCGCGCAAGGCTGGCACGGCCTTGGGCGAAACGAAGGAGCCAGCCTCTATACGGCTGAAGCCGGCGAGCGAGAGCTGGTCGATCAAGGCAATCTTGTCTTGGGTGGCGACCCACATCGGTTCGATCTGCAACCCGTCACGCGGCGCCACCTCCTGAACGATGAGACGTTGCGAGTAATCGCTGATCATTGCACGATCCCCTCATTCTTCAGGCGCTGGATAGCGCTCTCGCTCAAGCCCAGCTCGGTCAGCACGTCCCGGGTGTGTTGTCCCAGGCTCGGCCCTTGCCAGTTGATCACACCGGGAGTTTCGGACAGTTTGGGCACCACGCCGGGCATTTTCGTTTCCACCCCACCGGGCAGTTGCGCGTCGAGAATCATGCCCCGTGCCTGATAGTGCGGGTCGGCGACGATATCGGCGACCGAGTAGATGCGCCCGGCAGGTACCTCAGCCGCTTCCAGCACACGCAGCACTTCATCGATGGGACGCTGAATGCTCCACGCGCTGATGGCACCATCGAGCAGATCGCTCTGCGCGGCGCGGCCGTCGTTGTGGGCAAACGCAGGGTCGTCGCCCAGATCGCCTCGACCGATGGCGGTCATCAGGCGCTTGAAAATGGGATCGCTGTTGCCCGCGATCACGACATACCCGCCATCGGCAGTCGGGTAGGTGTTGGACGGTGCGATGCCGGGCAAGGCGCCACCGCTGCGCTCGCGCACGTGGCCGAGCATGGCGTACTCCGGCACCAGGCTTTCCATGACATTGAAGACGCTTTCGGCCAGCGACACATCGACCACCTGGCCGTCACCCTGGCCGGTCTTGACCCGCAGCAACGACATCAGCGCGCCCATCACCGCATGCATGGACGCCAGCGAGTCGCCCAGGCTGACACCCACCCGCGCCGGTGGTGAGTCCGGATTCCCGGTAGTGTAGCGAATACCGCCCATGGCCTCGCCGATCGCGCCGAAACCCGGTCGGTCACGATACGGGCCGGACTGGCCATAGCCGGAAATGCGCACCAGGGTCAGCTTGGGATTGAGCGCGTGCAGCACATCCCAGCCCAGGCCCAACTTTTCCAAAGCGCCGGGGCGCAAGTTCTCGATCAGAACATCGGCGCTTTCGGCCAGTTGCTTGACGATCTCGATACCCTCGGCGGACTTGAGGTTCAGTGCCAGGGATTTCTTGTTGCGCGATTGCAGGTACCACCACAACGAGGTGCCTTCGTGGAGTTTGCGCCACTTGCGAAGGGGATCGCCCTGCCCCAGGGTTTCGATCTTGATCACCTCGGCACCGAACTCGCCGAGCAGACGCGCAGCGAACGGTGCAGCGATGAGGGTTCCGATTTCGATGACGCGGATTCCGCTCAGAGCAGTCATGGGGGCAACCTCGATATGCCTTGGAATTTGCACCAAGACTAGAGGCATACCCGCGGCAATTACCAGCCGCGGGTCAACGATCGGTGAACATCCGTCACCATTCAGCCCTGATTGACACCCTCGGGCACCAGTTGATCCTCACCCAGGAAACCACCGCTCTGGTGCTGCCACAACCGGGCATAGATGCCGTTTTTGGCCAGCAATTCGGCGTGGGTGCCCTGCTCCAGAATCCGCCCTTGATCCATGACGATGAGGCGATCCATGGCAGCGATGGTCGACAGGCGATGCGCGATGGCGATTACGGTCTTGCCCTGCATCATGTGATCCAGGCTTTCCTGGATCGCCACTTCGACTTCCGAATCCAGCGCGCTGGTGGCTTCGTCGAGCAACAGGATGGGCGCATTCTTGAGCATCACCCGCGCAATCGCCACGCGCTGGCGCTGGCCGCCAGACAGCTTGATGCCGCGCTCGCCCACCAGGGTGTCGTAGCCACTGTGGCCCTGACGGTCGCTGAGTTGGCTGATGAATTCATCGGCCTGAGCGCTCGCTGCAGCGCTGCGCACTTGCTCGTCGGTCGCATCGGGACGGCCATAGGCAATGTTGTCGCGAATGGACCGGTGCAGCAGCGAGGTGTCCTGAGTGACCATGCCGATGGCGCTGCGCAGGCTGTCCTGGGTCACGTGGGCGATGTTCTGCCCATCGATGCGGATCTCGCCGCTGTCGACATCGTAGAAGCGCAGCAGCAGGTTGATCAGCGTCGACTTGCCCGCCCCCGAACGCCCCACCAGGCCGATCTTCTCGCCCGCGCGGATGTTCAGGCTCAGGCCGTCGAGCACCTGACGTTCACCGTTGTAGTTGAAACTGACGTTGTCGAATGTCACTGCACCGCCTCTGGTGCTGAGTTCGCCGGCATTGACCGCGTCCTGCACCTTGGCGCCCCGGGTCAGGGTGCCCATGCCATCCTGCAGGGTGCCGATGTTTTCGAACAGCGAGGTCATCTGCCACATGATCCAGTGCGACATGCCGTTGATGCGCAGGGCCATGGCCGTGATCGCCGCCACGGCGCCGGTGCCGATCTCGCCCAGGTGCCAGAGCCACAGGGCATAGCCACCGGCCGCCATGAGCAGACCGACCACCAGCGCCTGGTTGACGATCTCGAACTGGCTGACCAGACGCATCTGGCGAAAGCCGGTGTTCTTGAAGTCTTCCATGGCCGCGCGGGCGAAATGCGCCTCGCGATTGGAATGGGAAAACAGCTTGACCGTGGCGATGTTGGTGTAGGCATCGGAGATGCGTCCGGTCATCGACGAACGCGCATGGGCCTGCTCCTGGCCGACCTTGCCCAGGCGTGGCACGAAGTACCACATCGCCAGGCCGAACAGAATGAGCCAGGCCACGAACGGCAGCATGAGCTTGGGCGCGAAGCCGCCGGCCAGCGCGATGATCGCGATGAAATACACGCCGATGCCGGGCAGGATCTCGATCAGGGTGAACAGCACGTCGCGCACGGCCAATGCCGTCTGCATCACCTTGGTGGTGACCCGTCCGGAAAACTCGTCAGAGAAGAACGACAGGCTTTGCCGCAGCATCAACCGGTGAAAGTCCCAGCGCAGCCTGAGCGGCAGGTTGATCGCCAGAATCTGGTGCTGAACCATGGTGCGCAAGGCGACCAAGGCGATGCTGCCCACCATGACCAGCCCCATGCCCCACAGCACACGGCTTTCCTGGGCGGCAGCCTCGCCGCCCTGCTGCCAGGTGGTGAGCAGGTCGACGACCTGGCCCAGGAAGGAAAACAGCCAGGCTTCATAGATCGACACGGCGGCGCTGAGGACGGCGAAGGCGATGATGTAGCCCCGCGCACCGCGGGTGCAGGCCCATAGAAAGCGCGCCAGACCGGTTGGCGGTGGTGGCACTTCGTCAGGTGGAAAAGGGTCGAGCCTGCGTTCGAATGCGCGAAGCATGGGGGTCTCCATTGGAATCAAGTGGCGCAGATTCTGCCACTTAATGACCGCCAGGTGGGTCGCAATGGATGGCTTTGCCAACAATGGCCTGGTTCTGGATCCACGTGACCAGCTCTTCGGCGGGCATCGGCATGGCGATGAAGTACCCCTGCCCCTCGTCGCAACCCCAGCTTTTCACCGCGTCGAAATTGGTCTGGTTTTCGATACCTTCGGCCACGACCTTGTAGCCCAGGCGCTGGGCCAGATCGATGAGCGTGATGACCAGGCGCCGGTCCCGTTCCTCGTTCTGGATGTCCTTGATCAGTGAACGGTCCAGCTTCACCGAGGTGGCCGGCAATTCGCGCAGGTAGGTCCAGTTGCTGTAACCGGTGCCGAAGTCATCGATGGAAATCTCGACGCCCAGTGCCCGCAGGCGCGTCAGCTGGTTGCGGCATTCGGCGGGATTTTTGATCAGCGCGCCCTCGGTGAACTCGATCTCCAGCGTCGTGGCCTCGACACCATGGCGTATGAGCGCCTGGATCAGCCGGTCGGTGAAGGCCGGCCCCTCGAGGTCACAGGGGCTGACGTTGATCGCCACCTTGAAGTCGTACCCGGCATCTCGCCACTGCCGCGTCTGCTGGATGGCCGCCTCGACCACCCAGACGCTCAACAGACGGATCAGATCGGTCTTTTCCGCGAGCGGCACGAACTCATCCGGCCCGATCGGGCCCAGGGTCGGATGGGTCCAGCGCAGCAACGCCTCGACCGCACAGCAGCGTCCACTGGCGAAATCGATGCGCGGCTGGAACACGAGTCCCAGTTGCTCGGACTCTTCCAGGGCATAGGACAGCGAACTGAGCAACACGAAGGCACGCTGCTGGGCGATGTCCAGCTCGGCCTGGTACCTGGCCCAGCCGATGCCCCGGTCGCGTGCGTAATCGGCAGCGCTGACCACCAGGCGGACCCAGTCGCGGTCGTCGATGGTATGGCGGTCGAGTTCCAGCGCGCCCATGCCGATCTGGGCGCGAATGGGAATGCCGTCGTGCTCGACCGGCAGGGCGAAGGCCGTGGAAAACTTTTCGTACAAGGTCGACAGGCACTCGTCCCGCGGCTTGATGAACGCGAAGCGCGTGAGGCCGATTCGATAGAGCACGCACTCAGGCCCGATCAGGCTGGCCACCCGGCGGCTGATTTCACTGACCAGGTGCTGGGAAAACGAATAGCCCAGTGCCTTGACGATATCGTTGACGAAGCCGGGCGAGAGGAAATCCACCGCGATCAGCAGCGGCTCTTCGCGCTGACTGAGGTGGCGGTGAATGTCTTCTTCCAGGCGGATGCGGTTCATCAGGCGCGTGGGCCGGTCAATGAACGATGCGGCACGCAAGTCGTGCAGCCGCAGCACCACCAGCTGGGACAGATGATGCAGGCTGGCCAGCTGAGCCGCCGACATCGGCGGGCGCGGTTTCTGGTCGATGACGCACAGGCTGCCCAAGGCGAGGCCGTCGTGGGTCAGCAACGGAACGCCGGCGTAATAGCGGATGCCCGGTGCACCGGTGACCAGTTCGTTGTGCCGGAAGCGTGGATCGAGGTGGGTATCCGGAATTTCGAAGAAGTCATCGACCAGAATGGTGTGGCCGCAGAACGAGACGTCTCGCGATGTGGAAGTCGCACTGATGCCGATCTTGGCCCGGAACCATTGCTGCTGTTCTTCGAGAATGGAGATGAGCGCGATCGGCGTGTCGAACACCTCCACGGCCAGGGCAACGATCCGGTCCAGCACCTCGTCGTCGACCGCGTCGCGGTAGCACAGGTCGGCAACACGCCGAACGCGCTCACGCTCGTTGTCTGGCAAAGGTGGAGCGAAATGGGTCATCACTGTGGTCGTTGCCCGATGGTCAGTCGCAAGGGGAATCACTCGAAACGAGGCTGCATACGATGTATCGGCAGCCTTTCCCCAAACTGTATACGGCTTTGCGCAAAGCGTTCCACTGCCCTTCGTCCGTCTAGACCGCGCCGAAGAACGCTACCTTCTGCGACAGTCGATCGGCCAGGCGTGCCAGCTCGGTGCTGGCGGTGGCGACCTGTTGCGAGCCGGTCGCCGACTGCACCGTGGAGCCGTGGATCCGTGTGATGTTCTGCGAAACATCGTCGGCCACCGCGCTCTGTTGCACCGAAGCACTGGCGATCTGCGCGTTCATCAGGTTGATCGCGCCCACCTGCTCGCTGATCTTGGCCAGGGCGTCCTGAGCACTGCGGGTCTGGGTGACGGTCTGCCCGACCAGTTCACAGCTGCTGCGCATGGTCTGCGCCGCCGCTTCGGTACCCGACTGCAGGGTGCTGATCATCTCGCGGATTTCTTCGGTGGACTGCTGAGTGCGGTTGGCCAGTGAACGCACTTCGTCGGCGACCACCGCGAAGCCACGACCGTGCTCGCCGGCGCGAGCGGCTTCGATCGCGGCATTGAGGGCCAGCAGGTTGGTCTGCGCGGCAATCGAATTGATCACATCGATGACCGACTCGATCTTCTCGCTGTGCCGCGAGACCTGGTCAACGGTCTCTGTAGTCTGTTCCAAGGTCACCGCCAGTTGCTCGATGGCCTGGGTGGTGCTGGCCACCAGCCGGTTGCCGCTCTCCACTTCGACATCCGCCAGCCGCGATGCATCCGCAGCCTGTGCGGCGTAACCGGACACTTCACTCACGGTCGCCGCCATCTGCGTGATGGCCGTGGCCACCTGCTCTGCTTCGCGGGTCTGCAGGCGGATATGCGCGTCGTTGGACGTTGAAGTGGCGGACAGCTGTGCAGAGGAGTGATTGACCTCCCGCGCGGCAGTGCGCACCTGCTCAATGGTTTCGGCCAAGTGGCCCAGCGCGGTCTTCAACACGCCCATGACGCTGCCGGGGTGTTGGGTGACGATGGTCTGGTTGAGGTTGCCCGCGGCCAGTTGCTCGATGGCCAGGGCCACCTCGGCCGGCTCGGCGCCCAGTGTCGACTTGACGAAGCGAATGATCACGATTGACAGCACGATGCTCAGCAACAGCGCGATGCCGGTCGCCACCAGCATCAGCGTGCTGAACTGACTGGCTGTGGCCTGCACTGCGCCTAGCTTGGACTTGATCGAGGCCTCCTCGTAATCGATCAGCGCATTGATGCGTTTGAGCCATTCGCTGTAGTCGGCCGAGGTCTGGCGCAGCAGCAAGGCCTGCGCGCCCTGGATATCACCGGAGCGGCGCAGGTCGATCAGGGTACGGCTGGAGTCCAGGGTCTGGCGCTCGATGCTCTTGATCGCACCCAACAACTCGCGCTCTTGGGGCGTCACGGAGGCCTTGTCGTAGAGCTGATCCATCGGCGCGGCCGAGTCGATGTAAGCCTTTTCCAAGGTGGCCACTTCCGCCAGGTGTTTTTCCAAGTCACGGTCGTTGTCCACCAGCACCGCATCACGGATCGCGATGGCCCGGTTGTGCACACTGCCGCGGAAATTGATGGCGTAGCGCTGGATCTTGGCGGCATTTTCGCTGACGTCACTCAATGTCGAGTCGATGAAGGCGACCCGTTGAATGCCGATGGCAGTGATCATGATCAACAAGGCAAGGATGGCTGCGAAGCTCAGGGCTATGCGCGTGGCCAGGGACAAGGGTCTTTTCATGGGAGGCTCGGCAGTAGTCCCGGCGAGGACTGATTAGGTGCGCGATGCTGAACTGCGATCACGCCGACGTGGCGGACTTTACGGCGCCACCGATCCAGAAACCAATTGCAATTTCACTGAAAAATAATAGCGAAATGCTATCAAACTTATGAAGCCTGCAACTGTATCACGCACTTGACAGGTAAAACGATCGCTTTACACTCGATTCATGGACAAACGAACTGAAATTCTCGCCGGCGCCGCCCGTACCTTTGAAACTCAGGGACTGCGAGGCGTTGGCATCGATCAGGTCCTTGCGCCCTCAGGTGCTTCGACGCGTACCCTCTACAAACACTTCGGCTCACGCGACGGTCTGGTGATGGCCGTGCTCGAAGACCGCCATCAGCAATTCATGGCCCAACTGGCCAGCGAGCGTGCAGACGGCGGGGCGATCGCATCCCTGTTCGATACGCTGGCGCATTGGGTGAACGCGCGCGGTGCCAGCGGCTGCATGCTGCTGCGCGCGCGCAGCGAATACGCCCAGGCCAACGAGGCCATCGTCGCGTTGGTGCAACAGCAGAAAGCGCAGTTCCATGCCGAGATTGCCGCGCGCGTGCACACCGATCTCGGCCGTGAAGAGACCGCGCTGGCCCTGCAGGTCTGGATGCTGTTCGAAGGCGCCACGGCTGCGGCCACCGTCGCCGGCCCGGCAGTCATCGATCAGGCCAGACAAGCTGCTTTGACCCTGATGGCGTGTGCCAAAGCCGCTCGGTCATGAAGCGCGGCCTCAATCTGGTCGCGGCCGCTTTCGCCCTCACCGCGCTTTCATATGGGCTGGCGCGCTTCGCCTATGGCCTGTTGCTGCCGCAGATCCGCGCGGAGCTGGCGCTGGACGCGACCGCCGCTGGCTGGATCGGCAGCGGTGCCTTTGCCGCTTACTGCGTCGGTATCGTCCTGACCTTCGTCTGCAGTGCGAGCTTGACCCCACGCACTCTCGCCGCCTTCGCCGGCCTGACCGCCACGGCTGGCATGGCGTGCATCGTGGTCGCCTCGTCGGCCTGGATGATGGGTGCAGGCGTTGCATTGGCGGGGCTGAGCACCGGCTTGACGTCTCCACCGCTGGCGAGCGCGGTCGCCGCGCACTTCGCCGATGAAGGCCGGGCGAGAGCGAATGCCGCGATCAACGCCGGCACGGCCGCTGGCATCGTCTTCTCGGGCGCGGCAGCGGCCATGACGGTGAGCGCATGGCGTGAGCTGTATGCCCTCTTCGCCCTGATCGGCGCCGCAGTCACGCTGTGGCTGTGGTTCGCCCTGCCGAAGGCGCGGAGCAGCGAAACCACTGCGGGCTTCTCGCTGAAGATCCTTCGTCGCCCCGGGCTGGCAGTGCTCTGCGCCAGCGCCTTCGCCATGGGCCTGTCGAGCACCGCCATCTGGACGTTCGGCGCCGACATTCTGCGCGGTACCTTTGGCCTGAGCGACACCGGCATCGCCTGGGCGTGGATCACTCTGGGGACTGCCGGTGTCAGCGGCGCGGCCACCGGTGTACTGATCGAGCGTTTCGGTACGTCACGGGTCCACGCCTTTTCGCTGCTGGGTATCGTTGCGGCGATCCTGACCCTGGCGGCCAGCGGATACAGCCTGGTCTTCGGCTTCGTGGCGATGGGCGTATTCGGGGCTGCCTATATCATGTCTTCGGGCACCTACCTGATCCAGGGCATCGCCCTGCTCCCGGATCGACCGGACCTGGGCCTGGGATTCCCGTTCCTGTGCCTGGCGCTGGGGCAGACAGCTGGAGCACCGCTGTTCGGTGCAACCCTGGATGCCGTCGGGGTCACAGGGGCCCTTTTCGCCTTCGCCCTACCGGCCGTGGTGGCGATCTTTCTAAGGCCTCGAGTCGGCTAGAAAAATCTTCACGCGGTCGCGCCGCTGCATCTGGAACTTACGCCCGTTTCGCCCACTCAGTTCTGTACCTGCCTGCCCTCATCCGAGACCACTGCCTTGGCCACATCTGCCCCCTCGCGGCGTAACGCGCTGTCTCTCGACGGCCTGAATTTCTTCCTGGCCGATGTCCGTGACGGGCTCGGGCCGTATCTGGCGATCTACCTGCTGGCCGTGCACAAATGGGATCCTGGCAGCATCGGCCTGGTCATGACCCTGGCGGGTCTGGCGGCGCTGCTCACCCAGACACCGGCGGGCGCGCTGATCGACAGGACCCGACGCAAGCGCGCAATGGTCGTTGCCGCCGCCCTGCTGGTCACTGCCAGCTGCGTGGTCCTGCCGTTCATTACCTCGTTCGGTCTGGTCGCCGCCACCCAGGCACTGGGCGCCATCGCAGGCTCGGTGTTCGCACCGGCCATCGCCGCCATTTCCCTGGGCATCACCGGCCCGAAGGCGTTCACCCGCCGTACCGGGCGCAACGAAACCTTCAACCATGCCGGCAACGCTTTCGCGGCCTTGCTCGCGGGTGGTTTTGCCTACCTGTTCGGACCGGTCGCGGTGTTCTATCTCATGGCCGCCATGGCGCTGGCGAGCGTGGTGGCGGTGAGCTGCGTGAAAGCGGACGCCATCGATCACGACGTCGCGCGCGGGTTGGAAGCGCATCACCAGGACGGGCACGACCAACCCTCAGGTTTCAAAGTGCTGCTCGGCAACCGCGCGCTGCTGGTATTCGCGGTCAGTTGTGCGCTGTTCCACCTGGCGAATGCGGCCATGCTGCCGCTGGTCAGTCAGAAGCTTTCACAGATCGACCTGAGCATGGCCACGCCGCTGACCTCGGCCTGCATCGTCGCCGCGCAACTGGTGATGGTCCCCGCCGCCCTCCTGGTGGGTGCGCGGGCCGATCAATGGGGCCGCAAGCCGTTGCTGCTGGCAGGTTTTCTGATTCTGCCGATTCGCGGCGTGCTCTATACGTTTTCCAATGACCCTTACTGGCTGGTTGGCGTGCAACTGCTCGACGGCATCGGTGCCGGCCTGTTCGGCGCACTGTTTCCACTGGTCGTCAAAGACCTCACCCACGGCACCGGGCGCTTCAATGTCAGCCTGGGCGCGCTGACCACTGCGTTTGGCCTGGGTGCCGCACTGAGTAACGGTCTGGCCGGTTTCGTCGTGCAGGAAGCCGGTTACAGCGCAGCCTTTCTGACCCTGGCCGGGGTCGCCGGCGCGGCCTTCCTCCTGCTGCTCACCGCCATGCCGGAAACCCTGCGCCGCAACACCGAAGAGGAAGCCGTACCTTGCCCCACGCCAGTCTGATCATCTGGGGCGTCAGCCTCCTCGCCACCCTGGGAATCATCACCCGACCCCTGCGGATTCCCGAATACGTCTGGGCACTGGCGGCAGCGGTCGGGCTGGTCGCCGGTGGTCTGATCGCCTGGTCGGCGGCTCTGGCTGCGGTGCTCAAGGGCACCGATGTCTACCTGTTTCTGGTGGGCATGATGCTGCTGGCCGAACTGGCCCGCCGCGAAGGATTGTTTGACTGGCTGGCGACCGTTGCCGCCCGCCAGGCAAGAGGCAGCGCGCAGCGACTGTTCGATCTGGTGTTTGCGGTCGGCACGCTGGTGACCATCTTTCTGTCCAACGACGCCACGGCCGTGGTACTGACGCCGGCCGTCTATGCAGCCACACGGGCAGCGCAGGTCAACCCGCTGCCGTATCTATTCGTTTGTGCATTCATCGCCAATGCCGCCAGTTTCGTGCTGCCGATTTCCAACCCGGCCAACCTGGTGATATTCGGCGAGCATATGCCGCCGTTGCTGGAGTGGCTGGCCATGTTCAGCCTGCCGTCCCTGGCGGCCATCGGCATGACCTACCTGGTCCTGCGCCTGACCCAGCGGCGGCATTTGCAGCAGCGTCTGGAACTGATCGAAGAACTGCCCCACCTGAGTATTGGCGCACGGCTTACAGCCGCCGGGCTGGGCGTCACGGCCGTGGTGCTGCTGACCGTATCGGCGCTGGACGAAGCCTTGGGCTTGCCGACCTTCCTGGCGGCCTTCGCCACCCTTACGGTGGTGCACCTGTACAAGCGCAGCAACCCCTGGCCGGTCTGCAAGGGCGTGGCCTGGGGCGTGCTGCCATTGGTGGCCGGGCTGTTCGTGCTGGTGGAAGGCATCGGCCAGACCGGCGTGACCGCACACCTGGCCAGTTGGCTGGAGCAGGCGGCGAAGCAGGCGCCGGAACAGGCTCATTGGTGGGCTGGAATACTGGTCGCCATAGCCTGCAATATCGGCAACAACCTGCCGGTCGGCCTGCTCAGCGGCTCCATCAACGAGCTGGGCCATCTTCCGCCCAATGTCACCGGGGCGCTGGTGGTCGGCGTGGACCTGGGCCCCAACCTGTCGGTCACCGGCTCCCTGGCGACCTTGCTGTGGTTGATCGCGGTACGCCGCGAAGGGGTGCAAATCAGCGCCTGGGCCTTTCTCAAGCTGGGCGCCGTGGTCATGCCCCCGGCCCTGATCGCCGCGTTGTGGCTGCTGTGAGGGCTAACCGGAAGGCGTCTTTCAGAACTTTACGCTGGCCGTGAGCCGCGCCGTGCGCAACGCACCCTCTTCCACCTGCAACGCGCTGCTGCCGGTGGTCGATGGGTAATACTCCTTGTTGAACAGGTTGTCGATGTTCAACTGCAGGCGCGTCTCGTACCCACGGGTCGGCAGATCCCAACGTACGAAGGCGTCTGCCAGGGTGTAGCTGTCCATCCAGAAGCTGTTGGCATTGTCACCCGGCCGCTCGCCCACGTAGCGCGCACCAGCGCCCACATGCCATTGACCGGTCTGCGCCGGCAAGGCCAGATGGTGGGTCAGGTACAGGCTGGCGGTGTGCATCGGCGCATTGGGCAGACGATTGCCCTCCTGCTCGGGTGCTTCGGCGTTCTTCAGCACTTCGGTGTGGCTGTAGGCGTAGGTGCCGATCATGCTCCAGTCCTGGGCGATCTCGCCGGTTACATCCAGCTCGATACCCCTTGAGCGTGCCTTGCCGACGGCCTCGTCGAGGCTGTCGCCATTGCTCTGCAGCACGCTGTTGACCAGGTTCTTCTTCTCGATGTCATAGACCGCCAGGTTGACGTTCAACGCCGCGGTCGGGGTGTACTTGATCCCCGCCTCATAGCTGCGACCCTCGGTCGGCTTGAAGCTGTTGCCCGCGTCGTCGGCGTCGTTGGGCACAAAGGAGCGGCTGTAGTTGGCATACAGCGCCACCGTTTCGCTGGGCTGGTAGACGATCCCGCCGAACGGAATGAATTCATCGCCATTGGAGTCCGCGCCGGGTGCGTACGAGCGGCCCAGACCCTGGTCGCTGTACTGGTCCCAATGCGCCTGACGGCCACCGAACACCAGGATCCAGCGGTCGTTCAAGTGCCAGTTGTCCTTGAAGTACAGCGAGGTGGTGACCAGGTTGTTCTCGGCATTGCTCTGCGCCGCACTGACCGTGCTCGGTTCGGCCAGACGGCCATAAACGGGGTTGCGGATGTCGATGTTGCCGGCGGCGGTGTTGGCGTTGCGGTAGGTCTTGCCGCGGTATTTGTCCAGCGACTCGTTGTCCAGGCCCACCACGATTTCATGGCGCTGACCGAACAGCTGCTGATCGCCGATCAGATCCAGCGCGGTATAGCGGCTTTCATAGTCGTAATGGCCGCCGTTGGCGATGCGTCGCAGCGTGTTGCCGTTGAGGGTATTAGGCTGGGCGATGGCGAGGCTGTAACGGTCCTCGGTCCAGCCGTAGGTCAGGCGGCTGCGCCAGGCATCGCTCAACTGGTACTCGAATTTGGCGGTGGTGCTCTGGCTGATGCCAACCGTCTTGGCCCAGCGCTCGTCGAGGCGGTCACGGTAGCTGATGTCGGCCGGTCGGCCGCCGACGAACACGGTGCCGCGATCGAAGGGACTGGCATAGTCGTTGTAGGTGTAGGCCAGCGAGGCGCTGGCGCGCTCGCCGACCCAGGCGATCGACGGCGCGATCAGCGTATGTTCGTCGGTTCCGTAATTGCGCCAGTAATCCTCATGACTGCGCTCGGCCACCAGTCGGTAGGCCAGGTCGGTGTCACCCAGCGGGCCGGTGGTGTCCATCGACAGCGAACCGCCGCCCTCGCTGAAGCCCGAGGCGCTGAGGGTCGTGCTGCGGGTGAACTGTGGCTGCTTGCTGACGACGTTGATGACCCCGCCTGGTTCCAGTGCGCCATACATCAGCGACGCCGGCCCCTTTAGCACCTCGACATGGTCAGTGGTCGCGCCCAGGTTGCGGCCGATGGCCGAGCGAATACCGTCGCGCAGGATGGAGTTGTCATCGTTGCTGCCGAAGCCGCGCTTGATCAGCGCATCCTTGGTGCCGCCCAGGGTGTTGGTCTGGGTGACGCCGCTGACGAAGCGCATGGCGTCGTTGAGATCCTTGACCTGGTAGTCGTCCAGCGTCCTGGCGGTGACCGCATTGACGGTTTGCGCTTCGTCGCGATTCTGCGTGGCGCTCTTGCTCGCCGTTTCCCCACGGGCCTGGGTGTAGCTGTCGGCGCCGTCAGCTTCGCCGGTGGCCTGGATGACACTGGAAGGCAACTCTGTGGCTGCAATGGCCAGGCCAGGCAGGACTGAGCACAACAGCACCCACGAAGGGGCCCGATTCAACGACTTGACCACGCATGTAACTCCGTACTGGATGAAAGACGCGAATGCGTCCCATCTGTATTGTACGGGTTACCGTGATCATTTGCCGAGCCCGTTAAACCATTTCGAACATTTTACAGACGGAAGCGGCTCACCAGATCGTTGAACGAGGTGGCCAGGCGCGACAGATCCTGGGTCGATGCGCTGGTCTGATGGGCACCGGCCGCGGTCTGCGTGGACAGGTCCTGAATGTTGATCAGGTTCCGGTCCACTTCACGGGCCACATGGGCCTGCTCTTCGCAGGCGCTAGCAATCACCAGGTTGCGGTCATTGATCTGCGCGATCCCGGTGGCGATGGATTGCAACGCCTCGCCGGTGGCCTTGGCCAGCACCTGGGTATCGCCCACCAGCCCCTGACTCTTGCCCATGGCGGCCACGGCCTGATCCGCACGCGAACGTACCGCCCCGATCATGCTTTCGATCTCGCCCGTCGAAGACTGGGTCCGTGCCGCCAGGGCCCGGACTTCGTCGGCAACCACGGCAAAACCGCGTCCCTGCTCGCCGGCACGGGCCGCTTCGATGGCCGCGTTGAGGGCCAACAGGTTGGTCTGCTCGGCGATCCCGCGGATCACATCGAGCACCTTGCCGATATCGCGTACCTGTACCGCCAGGTCTTCGACTATGGTGGTCGACGACTGGATCTCGACCGTGGCGTTGTTCACCGCATCCACGGCGTTGCGCGCCTGCGCCAGGCCGTCGGTGGCCTGGCTGCTGGCGGTCTTCGAAGCTTCGGAGGTGGAAATGGCATTGCGCGCGACTTCTTCCACCGCCGAAGTCATCTCGGTAACGGCCGTGGCGGCCTGCTGAATCTCGTCGTTCTGGCGCAGCAGCCCGCGACTGCCGTCTTCGGTGACCGCATTCAGTTCTTCCGCAGCCGAAGCGAGCTGATTCGACGCGTCAGCGATCTGGTGAATGGTCGCCTTGAGGCCTTCCTGCATCTCTCCCAGCGCCGTCAGCAACTGCCCGGTCTCGTCGCGCGCAGCGCTGCCGATGGTGTGGGTCAGGTCACCCTTGGCGATCAACTGGGCGCTGGCCACTGCCGTGGCGATGGGGCGGCTGATCAAGCGGCTGATGAACAGCCCGAGTGCCAGGGCAGCCAGGAATGCCAAGGCGATGCCGATGTACAGCACGGTGATTGCCGCCTGTTCCTGCTCTTCGGCGTCACGTGCGCCTTCGCCGATCTGCCGGTTGTTGGACTCGACCATGATGGTCAACTCGTCCATGACCGTACGATAGGCCTGCTGGATCTCGCCCGACATCAGCGCGCGCGCTCCCTGGACGTTGCCGGAATCGAGGACGGTCAGCACTTTCTGGATCTGCGCCTGATAGATTGGCCAGTCACGTTCCATCTGGTCGCCAGCGGCGCGCTCGTCGTCCGCCAGCGGCGTCTTGCGATAGATCGCGAAGGCCTTCTCGCTGTCCGTCTGGTTGGTGGTCATGGCCTGGCGGATGGTGTCCTTGACACCCTGCGCATCGTTCTCCGCGTGAGCGGCTATCAGCGCATACAGATCCTTGAGCTGGGCAATCGCCTTGCTCTTGGCTTCGGCCGTCTTGGAAACCGACACCAGGTTGTTGGAGAACACCAGCTTGAGACTGTCCGACAACTGGCTGACGCCTCGACTGCCCAGCAGGCCAACGCCCAGGGTGATGAGCGCACACAACCCGAAGGCCGCGATCAATTTGGTAGATAACTTTGCATCGCGCAGCCACGTCATACGGAAATCCTGTCAGGTCGACCGAAAGCACCGCAGAGTCGGCGCCTTGCATAAAGGTCATGGGCGTTATGAGCGGTCTATCGGCGCGCACCCTCGAAGCTTGAATGACGTTCGTCGCTTGGCCCATCGCACACACCCGGCCAGGTTTCCGGCGACCAAATGCACACGAATGCCGATCAGCGGCGGGAACACTTATGGAATAATGGCTGTCTGACATCACTTCATCCTCCACCTGGCCCTGCGAGGCCATCATGACCGATCTACACCGCCGAAATCCGTGCCGCCTGCCCACGCTTCTGCTGCTCAGTCTGCTCACCGTGGTGGGTCTTTCCATGCTCTGGGAATTCCACCTCGAAGCCTCCGTCATGCATTGGCTGAACCTGCCCTACGACGGTGATTTCGAAGACGCCGAACGCTGGCGCTTCGTCCTGACGGCCTCGGGCTTTTCGATGCTGTCCCTGATCCTCCCCACCGTTGTGCTCAAGCGCCTGGTGGTCAATACGCAATCGAGCTATCGGCGCCTGCAAATCATCCAGGCGCAGACCGAGACCCTGGCCAAGTACGACGCCCTCAGTGGGCTGATCAATCGACGCGTATTCATGGACGTCCTGCATAAACAGCTGGACGAAAGTCGGCCCGTGGCGATCTTGCTGATCGACCTGGACCACTTCAAGGCCATCAACGATCAGCACGGTCACTCGGCGGGAGACAGCGTGTTGGTGGAGATCGCTCATCGACTGCAGGGCATTGCCGCAATCCACGCGGGCACGGCCGCGCGCCTGGGCGGGGACGAATTCTGCCTGATGTTCCAGGGCCGTCGGGAAGAAAGCGAACTCAGCGAAATCGCCGAGCTGACGGTGCGCTGGCTGAGCGAGCCGGTACTGGAAGCCACCCTGTGCGGGCGCTTGGGCGCGACCATCGGCATTTCCCGTTCATGGATGGACGCCAGGGAAGCCTCGTCCCTGCTGCATTGCGCAGACACCGCCATGTACCGGGGGAAGAACACCGGACGCTCGACGTTCAATTTCTACGACAACGATTACGAGCGGCTGATGCGCGCTCAAGCCGATCTGGATCTGGCGCTCAAGCACGCGGTGGACCGAGAAGAAATCGTGCCGTTCTTCCAGCCCATCGTCACCCTGCCCTCACAGCAGGTCGTGGGTTTCGAGGTCCTTGCACGCTGGCTCAAGCCCGATGGCAGCACCGGCATGCCTGGGGATTTCATACCGATCCTGGAGCGCCTGGGGCTGATTCCGGCAATGACGCGCTCGCTGGTCAGGCAAGCCTGTCGAGCGGCCAGCCGCTGGGATGACCACCTGCATCTGTCGCTGAACGTCAGTGCGACGATGATCACCGACGAGCTGTTTCCGGATCACCTCTTCGATCAACTCAAACAGGAGAACTTCCCGTTCGATCGATTCGAAGTCGAGATCACCGAAGAAGCGCTGGTGGGTAACCTGGAAGCAGCCCAGCGCAACCTCAGCAAACTGCACGGGCATGGCATCAGCGTCGCGTTGGATGACTTCGGGATCGGCTACTCCGGCCTGTATCATCTGACTCGGCTGTCCATCGACAAGATCAAGATCGACCGTTCCTTCTTCGAAGCCGGAAACATCGACCATCTGCCCATGGTCGAGGCCATCCTGGGGATGGCACGCAGCCTGAACATGAAAGTGACGGCGGAGGGCATCGAGGATTTCCACCAACCCTACCTGCCCAAATGGCTGGCGGAAAACGGCTGCCACTACGCTCAGGGCTACCTCTATGGGTATCCGCAGGCAGGCAGCACGATAGCGACTGCCGTTCATGGGCCTTCGATCGCCTGCATCGTGGCTCAGAACTGAACGCGGCGACCCGTTACCGGATAGCTCGGGTCGGTGTACCCCGGCGTCGAGCTATGGCCTGCCACGACCAGGCCATCGACGAAAGCCTCGTCTTCCTCGGTAAACCGATACTGCAACGCCGGCACATAGTCCCGCCATTGCGCCTCGGTACGCGGGCCGGCAATCGTCGAGCTGATCAATCGGTTGTTCAGTACCCACGCCAAGGCGAACTGCCCGGACGTGATGCCCCGCGCCTGGGCGTGATCCTTGATTCGCTGGGCCAGGTCGAGCGACTCGGGACGCCATTCGGTCTGGTGCAATCGCGGATCGCTGCGCCCTGCCCGCGTGTCGCTGCCGGGCTCGGCTCCGGGCTCGTACTTGGCGGTCAGCACGCCGCGCGCCAATGGGCTGTAGGAAACCACACCGATGCCGTAATGCTCAGCCGCTGGCAGATGCTCGCTCTCGATCTGCCGATTGGCCAGGTTGTACAACGGCTGGCTGACGGTGGGCCGCTCGACGTTCAGCAGGTCTGCCACACGGCAGAATTCGGCAAGCTTCCAGCTGCTGTGGTTCGACAACCCGTAACCCCGAATCTTGCCGGCACGTATCAGATCGGCCAAGGCACGCACCGTTTCCTCCACGGGGGTGAACGGGTCTTCGCGGTGCACGTAATACAGATCCAGATAGTCAGTCTGCAACCGGCGCAGGCTGCCTTCCACCGACTCGACCACACTGTGCCGCGATGCCCCGCGTCCATTCGGTCCCTGGACGCCCGGGTTGGGATTGACGAACTTGCTTGACAGCACCCAGCGCGAACGCTGGCCGGCGATCAGCTTGCCTACCGTGATTTCCGAGGCGCCATCGTTGTAGTTGTTCGCCGTGTCGATGGCGTTGATGCCCTGCTCCAAGGCGTCGTCGACGATGCGCTTGGCAGTGGCGTCGTCGGTCTGGCCGCCGAACATCATGGTGCCCAGGGTGATTTCGGAAACCTGAAGACCATGACGGCCCAGGCGTCGGTATCTGATGTCACTCACAGGTACATTTCTCCATTGACGGAAACAGCCATCGCGATGGCTCGGTTCCTCGATGCTGGCCTATCCCACGCGATCCATCAAGCTCGGAGCCTATCGCCAACATCGACAAATACTATTGAAGTTCAGCCAGGCATGGCCGATAGACTGGTCATACCCCTAACAGAACGACGTGCTCATCGATTGGCCAGGACGCCAAAACAACGATAGAGCCTATGGAGCAGCTCATGGCCGCCACCCACCTCAAGGAAATGCAAGCCGACGTGCAAGATGCCGCACTCCAGTTGGAGCTGCTGTATCAGATGCTCAGCGGACACGCCCTCTTCCTGCGCAGCCGAAACATCGACCATCTGATCGATGACGTGTTGCTGATTGAAAACCAGGCAGGTGCCCTGGCACTGTCGATCCAGGACTTGAAAGGTGCAGCATTGAGAATGGGCAAAGCCGCGTAGCTCTGGCGCCTATCATTTGCAGCTATCATTTATTCCATTCAGTTCTTTTTAGAGAGCCTTTGGTGATTATCCAGACATAAGCGTCAGTGCTACTGTCGGTCCCATAACGATCAGCAGTTGCGTGACTTCTTATGCCTAACTATCTGGATGCCCATCACCGACACTCCATCCTGCAATTGCAGGCCACCTGGACGGCGCGCAGCGAGTGGCCTACGTGGCTGTTGCTGTTGGGCATCACCGGCGGCTGGTGGGTTATTGTCACGCTGAGCCCCTCCATCGGGCGTGTGCTGACCCTGCTGCTGTTGATCCCCCTTATCACGCTGTGGATGTCGCTGCAGCATGAACTGCTCCACGGGCATCCCACGCGCTGGCGCGCCGTGAACAAGTTGCTGGGCTACGCGCCGCTGGCCATCTGGTATCCCTACACACTGTATCGCGACAGCCATCTGGCCCATCACCGCGATGAAACCATCACCGTGCCGCAGCACGATCCCGAAAGCCGCTACCTCGATGCCCAGGCCTGGTCGGGCAGCGCCGGGCTGGGGCGAGCGCTGCACTGGCTGAACAAGACCCTGCTCGGTCGTCTGAGCGTGGGCCCGGCGCTGGCGCTGGCCGGGCTGGCCAGAGAGCAGTGCGATCGACTGGTGCGCGGTGACAGGCAGGCCTGGCTGATGTGGACGACCCACCTGGCGTGCGTGGCGGTACTGTTCTGGTTCATCACCCGTCACGGCGTGCCGGTGATCGACTACCTGCTGGCCAGCGTGCTTGCCCTTGCGTTGTCCATGGTCCGCTCCTATTACGAACATCGCCCAGCCGATGCCCCCGAGCAGCGTTCGGTGCTCAACGAAGCGGGCTGGCCGTGGCGCTGGCTGTTCCTCAATCTCAATCTGCACCTGGTCCATCATGACCTGCCGGGGTTGCCTTGGTACTACCTGCCCCGGGTCTACCGCGAGCGGCGGGCCGACTGGCTGCAACGCAGTGGGCATTTTCTGGTCAATGGCTACAGCGAACTGTTCCGCAACTATGCGGTACGCCCTGTGGACAGCCCTCTGCACCCGCGCAGCGCCAGCGCCTGAACATGAGTCGTGAAGTGATCGCCGAACTGTCGATGTACCCCGCACCCACCGCCGTCGGGAGCGCCTACCAGCGCTGGCTGGAAGAAACCCTGCAGTTGCTGGGTATTCAACGACGGGACAACTGGCAGGGCTCCCTGCACGAGCTCTGGCTGCATCCGCAACTGGTGCTCGCGCAAACCTGCGGTTTCCCGCTGGTCACAGAGCTCAGGAAACAAGTCCGCGTGGTGGGCCGACCCTGTTTCACGTTGCCCGATGCATCAGCTGGACAGCACTGCAGCCTGTTGATCGTTCGCCATGATGACCCACGACAGACCCTTCCCGAGTTCTTCGACTGCCGCGGCGCCTACAACAGCATTGACTCCAACAGCGGCATGAACCTGTTGCGCCACGCGCTCATTGCCCATGTGCGCGACGGTCGATTCTTCAAGCGTCTCGAAGCGACCGGCAGCCACCGCCAAAGCATCGCTCACGTGGCTCTGGATCGAGCCGACCTGGCCGCCGTCGACAGCGTGACGTTCGCCTACCTGGCTCGGCATGCTCCGAGCGAGGTGGCGGGCGTGCGCGTGCTGGCCCGTACCGCCGATGCGCCGACCCTGCCGTTCATCACCGGCTTTCAGGGCCCGGAGCCGGAATCGATCCGAACGGCGATGAACGCCGCCCTGGCCAATCTGCCCGAGGTGGCTGAGGTGCTGGGCATCGTGACGGTCGAGGAAACCGCCTTGAAGGACTACAACATATTGCTGGGGTATCGGGAGGCAGCTCGGCTGGCGATCACCCAGCAGGAACTGTGGTGAGCATCCTCGCCGTGGCGCTGACTTCGTGCCTGCAACGCTATTCAGGACGGTAATGCGCTGGTTCCGCCGTTGTCACAGCCTCATCACCCACAGGAGGATGAGCCAGTGAAAATGATTCAAGCAGGCGTGCTCAACGTCGCGTACCGGGACCTCGGCCCGGCCGAAGGGCCCGCGGTCGTGCTGCTGCATGGCTTCCCCTACGACATCCGCGCCTACGACGCGGTGGCCGAACGGATCACCGATGCCGGTTGCCGATGCATCGTCCCCTACCTGCGCGGATACGGCGGCACGCAGTTCATCGCTGCCAACACGCTTCGCTCGGGTGAGCAGGCGGCCTTGGGGGCGGACCTGCTGGCATTGTTGGATGCTTTGAACATTCCACAGGCTGTACTTGCCGGCTACGACTGGGGCGGCCGCGCCGCATGTGTGGTGTCCGCCCTATGGCCCGAGCGCGTCGCGGGACTGGTCAGTTGCGAGCCGGGCTACAACATCCAGGACATTGCCCATGCGACCCGCCCCGCCGCCCCGGAAGCCGAGCATCGCTTGTGGTATCAGTACTACCTGCACGGCGCCCGTGGTTACGCAGGGCTTGAAGCCGATCGGGATGCCTTCTGCAAGCTGCTGTGGCAACTATGGTCGCCGACCTGGGCATTCACCGATGAGGTGTTTTCGGCCTCGGCGCAGTCGTTCCACACCCCCGACTTCGTCGACGTGGTCACGCACTCCTATCGCCACCGCTTCGGACTGGTCGACGGCGATCCGCAGTACGCAGCCATCGAACAGAGACTGGCGAAGCAACCGGTCATCGCCGTGCCGACCGTCATCCTGGCCGGTGCCAGCGACGGTGTCACTCCGGTTCAGGATGAGCAGCAGGCGCTACGACGATTCAGCGGCCCTGTTCGTCGGACGATTCTCGAAGGCGTGGGCCACAACGTCCCGCAGGAGGCACCGGATGAATTTGCTCGGGCCGTGTTGAGTCTGGTGGGGCCGTGAGGCCCTGACCATCGTGTCGCCCATCGATTGGCGTCGAGTGCCTATTCACTCAAGAGCGTGCGCAGCAGCTCGATCATAGGCTCGACCGCCGGGCTGCTTCGGTTGGGTGCCTGCACCAGATGCAATTGCCGAGACGGCACGGAATCATCCAGATCGCGAACGACAATGTCTGCCCTGCAGGTTGTAGTGGACAGTTTCGGTGCCAGCGCCACCCCCAATCCTGCAGCGACCATTGCCTGGGTTTCCTGATAGTCGTTGGCCAACAGGGCGATGCGCGGCGTGAACTTGCACTGGGCAGCGGCGCGGTGCAGCAGCTCGGTGATTTCATGACCATCGGATCGGCATACCCAGGCCTCCTTGGCGAGTTCGGCCAGGTTCAGAGGTCCTGCCTCCTGCGCCATGGCATGCCCGGCTGGCAAAAGCACCACTGTAGGGTCTGTGCGCAACTGCAGGGTCGACCCGGGTTCGTTCAGCCACGGGTAGGTCCAGGTAATGGCCAGATCGAGCTCACCCACGCCGATGAGTTGACGCAGCGCCACTAAGCGCGTGCTGCGCACATCCAGAGTGATAGTCGGATGCCGCGCCCTGAAGTCCATGACAATGCGCGGCAACAATGAAGATCCAAGCGTCGGAAATACCCCCAGTGACAGGTGGCCCGCGCGGCCTTCGGCGACACTGCGCAGTTCCGTCTCGAGCTGCGCCATCTGTGCCTCGATCAGGTTGACCCGGCGCATGACCCGCTCCCCGGCATCGGTAAGCGCCATGCCATGGGGTCGACGCTCGAACAATGGCAGCCCGATCACGCTTTCCACGCGCTGTACCGTTTGAGACACCGCCGAGGGGGTCAGGTGCAAGCTGCGCGCGGCAGCGGTCATCGAGCCGACTCTGCCGACTTGTGCCACTACTCTGAGTTTTTCGATATCGAGCTTCATGGAATAAGCCTGCTGGCTGTTAAGCCAGCCTTCAATCAATGTTTAGTATTTGTCGTTAGGCTTAATGATCTGCCGTTGATATCTTTTTATCAAGCGCTGCAATCCGCGGCAGCAGTACTCCCCAGACACAATAAAAACAAAAGGCACCGCTCATGAACCTACGACCCAATCTGGCCCCGAAAACAGATCACTGCCAGGCCCATCCGCCCGCCCCCTTTACTGTTCTTGTCCCATTCGATCTCTGCTGAGGAGCACCGACATGTTGGCTCTCCTCGGTTTTGCCACCTTGGGTGTGTTCATGCTGTGCGTCATCCGCAAATGGATGACGGCCTTCGTCGCGATCATTGTCGTACCCGCATTTTTCCTGCTGTTCACCGGCCAGGGCGCAGAGCTTGGCGAAATGATCGCCGCCGGCATCAAGACGGTAGCACCCACTGCCGTGTTGCTGTTGTTCGCCGTGCTGTATTTCGGCTTGATGATGGATGCGCGTTTGTTCGACCCGCTATCGCGACTGATCATCCGCGTGTCCAAAGGCGATCCAGTCAATATCTGCGTGGGCACCGCCGTCCTCGCCTGCCTGGTCGCCCTGGATGGCGACGGAACCACCAGCTACATGATCATCTGTTCGGCTTTCCTGCCACTGTACAAGAGGCTTCACATCAACCCCTTGATCATCGCGACCATCGCCACCATGGCGCTGGGTACTGTGTCCGGAACGACCCCCTGGGGCGGTGCTGCAACACGGGCTGTCAGCATCCTGCACCTGGACGCCAGCGAGTACTTCGCGGCCATGCTCGGCCCGATGATCCTGTCCTGCGCCTTTGTCTGCCTCATTGCCTACGTGCTGGGGCGCAAAGCGCGCAAAACAATCGATCCGCAGCACATTGCGCAGGTTTCCGCGCAGATCATTGCCGAGAGCTGCGAGGTCGAGCACGCCGCCAACTGGCGAACGGCATTGAACGCTGCTCTCACCGTCCTGCTGCTGCTGTGCCTGGTCTGGGGTATAGCCAACCTCATGGTGTTGTTCATCGCCGGTTTCGTCATCGCACTGTTCGTCAATGTGCCGCGTGCTGCCGACCAAGGCGCTGTCATTCAGCGGCATGCAGCAAGTGCCGTGCCTGTGGTGATGCTGGTGTTAGGGGCAGGGGTCTTCACGGGGATCTTGACTCAAACCGGCATGACCACGGCGATGGCCGAAGCCTTCGTGGGCGGTCTGCCCAGCCACCTCGGCTCGTTGATCCCTCTGGCCACCGCGTTGATCGGCATCCCCCTCAGCTTCTTCATGGCCAACGACGCGTACTTCTTTGGCATCGTGCCGGTACTGGCGGAAATGGCCGCGCGCTACGACATCCCCGCCATGGAGATCGCGCGCGCCGCCGTCATCGGCCAGATGGCTCATTCGATAGGTCCGGCATCGGCACCCTTGTGGGCCTTGCTCGGCATCATCAAGGCAGACCTGGGCGACTTCCAGAAATTTGCCTGGAAATGGGTGCTGCTGGCATCGCTGGCCTACATGACTTTTGCCGTTCTGACCGGGGCGATTTCCGTCTCCAGGTAGATCCCGCTCTAGGTGGCGAATTTTGACTCCATCCCCGCAATGCGGCCTTGACCGAGGTACCGACACGCCTTGTCGATACCTCCCCTCACGATTGGACTCACCATGAAACTGACCTCTGCTATCGCAGCACGTACCTGCAGCCTGACCTTCGAGCACTTATCCCCACAGGCCTTGTGGAACGCCAAGCTTGCGATCCTCGACACCGTGGGCTGTGCCCTGGCAGGCGCACGTGAACCCGTGGTACACACGCTGCTACGGACCTGGGGACTGAACACCCTGGGCGACGTACCGGTACTGGGCAGACACGAACGACTGGACCCGCTGTGCGCGGCCCTGGTCAACGGCGCTGCGGCCCATGCGCTGGATTTCGACGACGTGAACATCGCCATGGGCGGACACCCTACCGCGCCGATGCTGCCAGCCTTACTCGCCTTGGCCGCTGAAGGAGGATACACCGGCCGCCAGCTGCTGCTGGCTTACGTGGCCGGCTTCGAAACGCAGACACGCCTGGCACGGAGCGTCAACTTTCATCACTACGACAAGGGCTGGCATCCCACTGCCACCTTGGGCGTGTTCGGCGCAGCTGCGGCCAGTGCTCGATTGCTTGGCCTCGATGAACAGCAGACCTCGATGGCCTTGGCGCTGTGCGTGTCGTTGGCCTCAGGCGTCAAGGCCAACTTCGGCACCATGGCCAAGCCCTACCACGTCGGCCACGCCGCCAGGAACGGCCTGATGGCGGCGCTTCTGACCCGCAACGGTTTCACCGCAAGCCTGGATGCCTTCGAACATCGCCAAGGCTTCTTCGAAGTGTTCAACGGACCCGGCAACTACATGCCAGCCCTGGCACTGCAGAATTGGGCTGCGCCCCTGGACATCGTGGAGCCAGGTATCGGCATCAAGCTCTACCCTTGCTGCGACAGCACACACACCAGCCTCGATGCCCTGTTCACGCTGCGCCGCGATCATCCTTTCGAGGTTCGCGACGTTGCAGCCATCGAGGTCTACCTGCATCCACTGCGCTTGACCCATGTCGACCGCCCGCTGCTGCGGACCAGCCTGGATGCCAAATTCAGCGTGCAATATTGCCTGGCCCGCGCCCTGATCGACGGCCGTATCGTGCTCGACAGCTTCAGCGAACATGCCTTCAAGGACGCCGAAGCGCTGACCCTCATGCAACGCATACACGCCCTGCCTCACCCCACTCCCTCTCTAGCCAGACCGGGCAACTACCTGACCGAGTTGCACATTCGATTGCACGACGGGACGCAGCTGACCGTGCGATCGCACAGTCCTGCTGGCAGAACCGCCGACCAGCCAGCCCCCCTGGAGAGCATCATGACCAAGTTCAACCATAACGCCGCCAAGGCTTTGGATTCGCAAGCGGTTGCGAACTTGCGCGATACCCTCATGCGCATGGAGCAATTGCAGCGCGCCGAGGTGATCGGCGATCTTTGCATGGCGCGTTGAACGTCGGTAAAACGCCAGGTGCGTCCTGGTTCAGGCACTGCGGAACACAGTGCCCAATAGAGGAAACACCTATCAGTTCATTACGCAAGCCTCAGGAGCGTGTCGTTGAACCCACTATGGACGATTGCCCGCTTCAGCCACCTGTGCAGTCCAAGGGCCGACCTGCTTGCTCAGGGAAAGCCCCAGGCCGGGGCGTGTCGGCACCAACATGCGGCCTTCGCGCGTTTCGAGGCGTTCGTTGAAAAGTGGCTCGAGCCATTCGAAGTGCTCGACCCAGGGCTCGGTCGGATAAGCCGCCGCCAGGTGCACGTGTAGCTCCATGGCAAAATGGGGAGCCAACATCACCCCAGCCTGTTCGGCCATCGCGGCGACTTTCAGATAGGGGGTGATACCCCCAACCCGGGGAGCATCGGGCATCAGGAAATCGGCACCTCGCAGCCGGATGAATTCGGCGTGCTCGGCGACGCTGGTCAACATCTCGCCCGTAGCGATCGGTGTGTCGAACTGTTGCGCGAGCGCAGCGTGGCCTTCGGCGTCGTAGCAGTCGAGCGGTTCTTCGATCCAAATCAGATTGAACTCCTCGAATCGCCGGCACATGCGCTGCGCCGTCGGACGATCCCATTGCTGATTGGCATCCACCATCAGCGCGAAGTTGTCGCCCAGGTGCCTACGCACAGTACTGACTCGCTCGATATCAATGGCGCAATCAGGTTGGCCGACTTTGAGTTTGATGCCACCGATGCCCTTTTCCCGCGACAGGTCCGTATTTTTCAACAGTTGGTCCAGCGGTGTGTGCAAAAAGCCACCTGAGGTGTTGTAGCAACGTACCGAGTCACGTTGCGCGCCCAGAAGACGAGCCAGAGACAGGTTGGCACGTTTGGCTTTGAGGTCCCACAGTGCCACATCGAATGCACCGATAGCCTGGGTTGACAAGCCACTGCGGCCAACCGAAGCACCTGCCCAGCACAGTTTGGTCCACAGCTTGGCAATGTCGCTCGGGTTCTCACCGATCAACGCCGGCGCGATCTCCTTGGCGTGGGCAAACTGACCAGGGCCACCGGCCCGTTTCGAATAGCTGAAGCCTAGGCCCTTATGGCCATCGACCGTCTCGATTTCGGCGAAAAGAATCGCAATTTCAGTCATGGGTTTCTGCCGGCCCGTGAGCACCTTGGCGTCGCTGATAGGGTTGGCCAGGGGCAGAAAGACCGAGGAGACCTTGACATAGGCGATTCGGTCGCCGTCGGATGATGTGTGGTTTTGTTGTTGTCCAGGCATGGTTTGTTGTCCGAGCATGGTGCTCTCCTTGTTGTGAAGGTGGGTTATGCGTCATCAAGAGCGTGCATCAGCCAGTCAGCTCTTCAGTGGCTCGGATACAGGCGTCGGCAAGTCGTTGAGTTCGTCGATGTCCATGCGCTTGAGCGGGCCGACGATGAACAAGTAGGCAAAGGCGCCGAGCAGCCCCATGGCGGCCACATACATCAACGCCGCATCGAAGGAACCCAACTGATTCACCAGCACGCCGATTGCAATCGGGGTAACGATGCTGGCGATGTTGCCGCAGAAGTTGAACATCGCACCGCTGATGCCCATGGCACGCTTTGGCGAGACATCACCGACGATGCACCAGCCCAGATTGCCGACGCCCTTGGCGAAGAACGCGATCGACATCACCAGAATGACCAAGGGCACGGACTGGGTGTAGTTGGCGACGACGATACTGCTCGACAACAGCAAGCCACAGATGATCGGTGTCTTGCGGGCGGTCGTCAGGCTGCAGCCCTTCTTGAGCATCCAGTCGGACCATACACCGCCGATCATGCCACCCAGGCACCCGGCGATGGGGGGAATAGCCGCAACCAGACCGACCTTGAGCATGGTCATGCCCTTGGCTTCGATCAGATAGGTGGGGAACCAGGTCAGGAAGAACCAGGTAATGGAAGTCAAACAGAACTGCCCCAGGTAGATACCCAGCATCATCCGATTGGCACCAATGGCGCGAACATTCTTCCAACTGAAGGGCGTCTTGGCGTCGCCGATGCCAGGCAAGCCGCCTCCTGCTTCGATGTAGTCGATTTCTGCCTGATTGGCGCGTTTGTCCTTGCGAGGTTCGTGGACCATTTTGAACCACAGCAGGCCGATGAGTATCCCTGCCCCACCGGTCCAGAAGAACACGTGCTGCCAGCCAAAGCTATTGAGCAGCAGCACCATCACCGGGGTGAAGGCTGCCAGGGCGAAATACTGCGCCGATTGGAAGATCGCCGTAGCCAAGCCGCGCTCGTGGCGCGGAAACCACATCACGGTCAGCCGGTTGTTTGCAGGAAAGGCAGGAGACTCGGCCACGCCCATCAGAAAACGTAGTATGAAGAGTGCCAGAAACGCGGAGCTGAACAGATCCACGTAGCCCTGCAGGAACGTGAGCGTCGACCAAAGAATCAGGCTGATGCCCAACACCAGCCGCGAGCCGAACCGATCAAGCACGATCCCACCTGGGATCTGCATGCTGGTGTAGGCCCAGCCGAATGCCGAAAAGGCGATGCCCATGGTCATCGCATCGAAACCCAAGTCGGCGCGCATGGCGGGTGCGGCTATCGATAGCGTAGCGCGGTCGACGTAGTTGAACACCGTGACGATAAAGATCATCGCCAGGATGAGATAGCGGACGTTGGTCTTTTCGACCGGGGATGCGGGTATCTTCACTTTTATTATCCTTATTGTGTTTGTCGCGGTGCGAGCTTGAAGTCGACTGCGTGATGACCGAATGATTGCGCAATCATTTTGAGATCGAAAAAAGTCATCCTGGGCTGGGGCAGGATGACCTTGTCGGGAATCCTACGCTGATTGCGCAATCATTCAAGAGCGCGCTCATCGGTTTTCAGACAAAATGAATTAGGTGCTTTGTCGATCGATCAGCGTAAATCCAGTGTCGATTCGAGCGGGCGCAGTGCTGCCGGCCGGGTAGTGGAAGCGCTCCAGCAGTGCTCTGGCAACCTGATCGCCAATGCGTTTGCCGTCTACACATACTGTCGACAGTGCTGGATACACATGGGCAGCGCTGCTCAAGTCGCCAAAACCCATTACCGCCAGGTCGGCGGGCACCTGCAGACCACGGCTGGCGGCCTCGGCGAGCACACCTTGAGCGATGGTGTCAGAACTGCAGACCACGACGTCAGGTGTCGCACCCTGCGCGAAAAGCTGTCGCAGGCCCTCACGACCGACTTCCAGGGTGGCGGGCGGTGTCATGATCCGCATCGGGACCTGGGCCGCACCCTGACGCTGCAACTCGGCAATCAGACTCTCGCAACGGCGAAGGCCGCGCGGATCGCTGATGGTGATCACTGAAAACCGCTTGTAGCCTTTGGCAAGCAAGTGCACAGCCGTAGCCTTCCCTACCCCTTCATGGGAAAAACCGACCAGCATATCCAACGGCTCCTCGCTCAAGTCCCACGCTTCGACCACCGGAATACCCGATTGGGCCAGACGCAGGCGGCTGGACTCGGTGTGCAGGGTTCCGGTCAGGACGATGCCGTCTGGTCGACGACCGAGGACGGCTTCAAGAAGCTTCTCTTCCTGTTCGGCAGAGTAGCCCGTCAAGCCCAGCAGGGTTTGATAGCCTGCCTGGGCAAGACGGTCCATCAAGGCTTGCACCGTGTCGGCGAAAATGGAGTTGGCAATGGTGGGCAGGAAAATCGCCACCAGCCGCGATTTGTTGCTCGCCAGCCCCCCGGCCAACATGTTGGATACATAACCGGTGACGCGCACCGCTTCCAAGACTTTTTCCCTCGCCTGTTTGCTCACCACTTCAGGGCGATGCAGCGCACGGGAAACGGTAATAGGCGAAACGCCAGCAATCTTGGCCACATCGATCAAAGTCAGGCTCGACGCTTTCTTGGGCTGAGAGACGTCGTGGGTGGCGGACTTCGTGCCAGGTTTCTTTGCCATCGGGTTTCCGGATTCAAGGGCATGACATGAAAGCGACGAGTCAGCCGTAATGCAATGAAATGATTGATCAACGTATCGCGGGTGTGATGACGTTCTATCCTATACGCGGCTCATGGGGGGCGCTACGGCCAAAAGTTGTTCAGGCACGATCCGCCTAGATCAGTGCGCAGTCCGATTACCCCTGATCACATCATAAGCACGCTCGCACGCCTCACCGGCTATTCGGGCGCGGTCATAAGCATTCGCCAAGTCTCCCGCTCGCGCATCAGCGCGCTCGAGCAATTGGGAGAGCACCAGGGCGGCGCGGGCGGCTGACGGGCCTCGGTCGGCAGCGCCGGAAGTGCTGGCGCAGGCGCCTGAATTGGCGGCAAACTTGCTGGCCTCGATGTGCAGGCGGTCAGCAGAAGCATCGAGGCCAACAGCATCGGCATTGGCAGCAGCGATTTCCTTTCTTGCATCGATTCCTACCTGATTGGCTTCGCGTTGGAAGCGTTGCTCATCGTCGCGAGCAGCCTGAACGGCTCGCACCCGTTCGACCTGCTGGGCGGCCACGGCCTGCGCCCACTGTGTGTCTCTGGCAGCATGGGTGACCGTCGCCCCATGGCGGTAGGCGCCATACAGCGCGGTGGCGCCCAGCCCCAGCACGATGACGAGCCGGACTTGCCCTACCCCTGACATCACGTGATGCCCAGAAACCGCGAACGCTCGGCGGCGCGACGCTTGACCAGGCCAGGCAGGACCTTCCCGCCGGCGCTCACCCACCGGCTGAACTGCTCGGCTGCGCCAGCGGTATCGCCCGCATTCAACCGATGCAGCAGGGTCGATTCGGCAAAGCTGGCTTCGCCGACGTTGTACGTGAACGACACCAGTGCATCGAATTGCCCTTGGTCGAGTGGCACGATCACCCGCCGCTCCACAGCCCGCTCGAATCGAACGAGATCCTCGCCCAGCATTCGCTCAGCCTGGGCCTCGGTGATGACACTGTCAGGGGTAACGCCCAATGTACTGCCATATCCGATCGTCCAGGGCGGCCCGCCAGTGCCAGGGTCCGGGTACGCCTCAAGTTTCAAACCTTCAGCGGACTTGATCAGAGCAATGCCTTTTGCGGATGTCTTCATGTGTTCCTCCAGACGAAAAAAAGCCCGCACGCGGCGGGATGGGAGATGTGAGGGGTGAGGTGCGATACGCGCCATTGCGCTTGTGTCTATCAAACCGAGCCACCGAGCTGTGATCGCAGTCGCGCGATCTCGGCACTTTGCGTGGTGACCTTGTCCGTGAGCTGGGCGACCTGCCCGGTGAGGGCCTCTATCTTGCCTTCCATGCGGCCCACTGCAGCGGCGAGTGCATTGCGTTCCTTGGCGAATTGATCGGCGCGGGCGTCGGATTCCCTGCGGGCCATGCGTTCGGCGTCGAGCAATTCCGTGAGCCGGCGGACGGTATCGATATCGGCTTTGTCCATTGCCCTATCGGTGGCATCCCTGGACAGGAACTTGCGCAGCCAGAGAAATCCGCCCAGCAATACGGTGCCCGTCCCGCCCAGCCACGCGGCTGTGCCCGGGCCGAGGTCGTTAGGGTCCATAAGTGCTCCGGTAAGTTTGAAGTGGGATACAAACGCTCTTTGCAATAAAGCGTTTGATGGGGTTGCGAGCCGGTCGACACACGCTGCCTACCGGCCTCGCTGAAATAGGGTGTGACGCTTGCTGCTGCGCAAGGATGTCGCGGATGCCCGCCGTTATGGCAGCAGCATCCGCGACCTCCAAGGCCGTCAGGCGTGGGTAGTGGTCAGTTTATAAAACAGCGCTTCGGATTGGTTGGCGTCCTCCACGGTGCTGGTAGCAGTGGAGTTGTTGTAGACACCGGCCTTGAAGTAGAACAGCGGCGCCGTGCTCTGTTGCAGCCACAACGCCAGATCCCCGGCAAAGTTCTCGCGCACCTCGCCCACCTGAACATAAGCAGTGAGTTTCCCGGTCGAACTGACTTTGACGTAGTACTGGATCCGGGCGCCCTTCGCGATGCCTTTGAACAGATCACTGTTGACAGGATCCTTGTCCGGATCTGCACGAAAGGAAGCCACCACCTTGTAAGTCGTCGCAGGCGCGCGCTCTTTTTCGTAGGTGAATTTGAAAAGCGGGCTCTCGCCATTGTCGACATGGATCTGGCCGATGTACACCGAGCCTTCTCGCGTGTCTACCTTGTCGGGAACACTGTTCACGACCAGCGAAGCACCCATGGCATGGGTGCCACCGGACGCTTCCCAGTTCCACTCCTGATTGGTGCCGGGCTTGTATTCCCGGAACTCGCTACGGGTCTTGGTGGATCGTGCGGTGGTGAAACCATTGACCGGCGCCGTGAACCGCAGGTAGCTGTCGGTGATCTCGAAGTACTTGTTGCCGGTGATGGCCGCTACTTGCGAGGGCGTGTAGGTCTTGGCCGAGTCGCCGTCAGCTTCGGGGGTGGTCAGGGACCAGTGAAGATCGATTGGGGAAGTTGCCATGTGAAGTCACCTTTGAGTTGAGTTTGATGCGGAGGATTCCGCTTTCGTGTCGCTCACAGGCGATCGCTCGAGGCTCGTGGCCTTCACATGATTCAACGTCCCGCAGCGGGTACATTTGATCTGGAGCTCAGTGAACTCGCCCATGCGGGCAAGCAGTCGTTTGCATTTACCGCATCGGCAGTCTTTCAACATCTGCTAAGTCCTTTGATTTCAGCTACGTTGCACGCCGCGGCTGGGCCATTGGAGGTGGCAAGCGTGCAGGCGGGTCCTTTGCGAGTTACGGCGCCCGCGAACGCAACGCTTCATTTTTGCGAAGTGCAGAAACGCGAAAGCCCCGAAATGTTCGGGGCTCTCAGGTTTCTGTCAGGCATAAAAAAACCCGACGCTGGGTCGGGTCTTTAAAATGGTTGTCTTGGATCAAGGTTCTGAAGACGAAATGCTCAAGATTGGAAAATGATGCCTGAGCGCCGACAAAAGATCAAGCAACTTCTTTCATCGCAGCGATTGTTTTTGCAACGGGCGTCAACGCGGCGTTATCCAGTTGGCTGCAGGCATCGAAACAGCGCTCGACGAAACTTCCCCAGTCCCTGGCCCACTGATCACCCACCAGTCGCACCCCTGAAGTTTCCAGAATGTACTCGCGCATCTTCTCCACTGTTGGTAGAGGGTCGATCCCCTCCCCCTGCCCGCCCTGGTTCAGACGCTTGTAGCGCAACAGCACCACTTGAGCCACATACCGCGCCTTCTCGAACTTGCGCGCCGTCATCTTCGGGCCGGCGGCGTAAGCGATGTGCAGCACGCGCTCCTGCGCCTCTTCTTGCTCATCGATATCGCTGAGCGGACTGTACAGATGGTTGCCAAAGGCCTGCAGATAACCCGGCAGTGTTGCGATCGCCTGCTGGATCCGCGCCGAGATCGACTGGTGCATCGCGTGCCGGCTGTTGATCGACTTCGCGGTCTTTTGCACCGAGCAGCCCAGACGGCCGATCTGTTCGAAGTGCGCACCTTGGCGGTCCCATGGGGTATACAAAGCGTCGTGCCAGGCTGCCCGGGCGGTGTTGAGTTGCATCATGCCGTTCTCTCCTTGAATTCGCCGCAGTCAGTCATCACGAAATGCTCCGCTTGCCCACTGTCGCCATCAGCAGCTCGCGGGCCTGAGTACCGTCCGCTGGAATACCCTGCTGAATCATCCTCGCCTGCACCTGACGATCGGCGTGTTCATCAGCACGCTGCAGCTCGGTCTTGCGCCGCTCCTGGTCAATCTGGATCACGGCTTCCATGGGGCGGCCCGCCTGCGCGCGCAGCAGGATGACCGCATAGTGACGGTCGAAGCGCTGGCGCAGGCCTTTATCGTCCGGCCTGGCCCCACGCAGATCGAACAAACCGGTGGCCCTGGCCGCCAGATGGACGCCCTCATGGCTGTAAGTGCCCATCAGTACTTCGATCCACGCCTCCATCGCCGACGGCATGCCCAGGCATTCGGGGCCTGGCCTGCACATGGCGATGAACTCACCCACGCTTGGTGCGAACGGCTTCTGCGCCTTGCGGCAGTTCTGGATACCGAACTCGATCTGCTCCAGCGAACGGATACCCTGCGCCGCGAACCCCTGGATCCACTCTTCCTTCGCCGCGTTCAGTGCCTCGGTCGATGGCCACGCCTGGCGCCAGGCCGGGAAGATTCCGCGCAGCTTGCGAAACAGTGCATTGACGACTGCGGTGGTTTCGGCCGAAACCGGCACAGCCTGGACCGTCTCGACCGCAGGCAGATTGTGAGCGGATGCCAGCAACTGATTCACTGATTTCATGCCTTCACCATCAGCCCTTCGGCCCACGAAGTGTCATCGAAATCAGGCTCGCTGGCCTTGCGCAACGGGAACGGATGGACGCTCGCGCCGGTGGCCGCATCGCGCTTGATCCACTTCACCAGCAGACTCACCCAGGCCAGCTGCGTCTCGAAACGGCCAGAGGCGGCGTAGTGACAGACGAACGCACCGATGGCCTCATGCGTGAACAGCGCCTCGGCCAGACCCATGCGTTTGGCGAAGGCGGCCAGCAAGCGCGGGTCGGGCTTCCACTCGAGGCTCATCTGGCAAGCCGCTGTGGGATCGACTGATTCAGGGGGATGTTCAACGCGCGCGCCGAGCGAGTTGTGTTGATCTTCTCCTGTTCCATTCCCTTCCCTTCCGGCGTCGAGCGGTCGACGACCGCTCGACGATTCGTCGTAGAGCGCCGCGGGAAAAGGCGGATGCCTGAAGTTCTTTTTCTCGATCTTCTGGTGCTTCCAGCCCATGACATGCAAGTACTGCTTGCCCTCGGCGGTGTAGCGACGCGTCAGCTGGGCGCCTTCGAGCTCGCCCAACAGTTCGCTGACCTCATCGATGGTCAGGTCGTCGCCGGGAAATATGAGCGCCTTGATCGTCCTGGGTGACAGCGGATGGTTGCCGCCGTCGTCGCAGAAATTCCAAAGACCAATGAACAGCAGACGGGCCAATGGGCGGCAGGACATGACCTGCTCGCTCGACCAGAACTCGGGTTTGACGGTGCGGATACGGGCCATTTGCTGAGCCTCCCTGTAAATATATGCACACGATAATGCACTGGTGCATACTTGTAAACAGAGTGCATCCTTGATGTATGCACCGCCTGAGGCGACGATTGCACTCATGCATAAAACTATCGATAAAATCCTGGCCGAGCTGATGGCTCGCGAAGGACTGAACCAGGCCAGGCTTTCAGCCCTGACGAAGGTCGGTCAGCCCACGATCTCGCGAATACTCAAGCCCAACGGCCCAAAGGGAATCAGGAACCCGACCGACACCCAGGTGCGGCCGATCGCCGATCACTTTAGGATCAGCACCGATCAATTGAGAGGCTATGCGCCACTGGATGCTGCCGCGACCCAGGACTCGGCAGCACAGGCCGAGCCGGCTTCGGCCATAGCGCTGGTGAAGGACATGCTGGCGCGCGCTTCCAAGCTGCCGGAAGGCTTGAAGCAAAGGATTCTTGCCACTGCCGAGCATGGAGACAACGTCATCACGGTCGATTTCTCGCGCCCTGGCCAGGTTGGGGATGAGGTGTGGATTGCCCATTACGACGTGCGCGCCGCCATGGGTGGCGGGCAGATCCCCCATGAATACCCGGAAATGCTCCAGGACATCAGGGTCAGCCCGCAGCACCTTCGCGAGATGGGGGTCAGGTTCAAGGAGCACTTTCACCTGAAGATGATCACCGGCTGGGGCCAGTCGATGGCGCCGACGATCAAGGACCGCGATCCCCTGCTGGTGGATGTGACCATTCGCGAGTTCACCGGCGACGGCATCTACCTTTTCTCCCACGATGAGATGCTTTACGTGAAGCGTCTTCAGAAGAAAGGCAAGGATCGGTTCAAGATGATCTCGGACAACGAGCATCACGACCCGGAAGAAATCCGCGTAGACGATACGCATATCCTGGCCCGGGTGTTGTACGTGTGGAATGGACAGCCCGTTTGACGGGCGGCTGAAGCTCAATAATGAAGGTAGGTGCTATCTGTACATTCAGAATGGCGCCGATCTGGAGTCGGAGGCCCAGGGATCCGTTGCCACTTGGCTATCCTGCTCCCATTCATCCACGCCTGGCCGGCCTTTCTTTTCAGGCTCCTCCCAACGGACCGTTACGCTGCCGTCATCATTGTGCGACAACTCCAGTTCGTCGGTATCCGCCAGTATGCCCAGCACCTCGTGCCACTCCCTGTCGCCATCGCTGTCCAGCCTGGCAATAGTCACCCATCGCTGAAGTTGGGCGATAGGATGATTGATCATTTCGGACACGCGCAAGCTCAGGCGCTCCATCCCTGTCAATCCTTGGCGCTCCTCGTGCGCCGCCTCCACGTGCCCCACCATACCGCCCCCTGAAGCTGTATGCATATCCAGTATTAGGCGGAAGCATAACGAGGGCTGCGAGAAATGGGAACCCTGCGTTGTGGGATTTTTCCTTCAGGCATGCAGGGGTCGGATGATGCACCGGCGCATGCCCGCCCGAGCGGCATCCTTCGGACAGCACTGCAGCATTAGCTGTCTCGACTGCTTATCCAATGGCAAAGAAAGTCTTGCCCAGCATCAGCAGGCTCACGCAGACGCAGAGCACAGAAAACATTTGCTGCAAAAGCCGTGCAGGCAGGTTCGGCGCCGCAAGGCGACCACCAATCATGCCGACCAGTGCCGATACGGTGAACAAGGCGCCTGCCGATGAAAACGTAACCCCCTGGCTGAACAGATGGCCCAAGGTGCCCAGCGAGACCAGCGTGACGACCATCAACGAGGTGGCGACCACGCCGTGCATGCGCACATCGCTGAACTTTCGAAAGGCGGGGACGATGAGAAACCCTCCCCCCACGCCCAGCAGGCCGGTCAGAAATCCCGACGCTGCGCCGATCGAGGCCAGGGTGGCCAGGCAGCGGGCATTCCAGTCGAGTCGGCCCGTGGCGGGATCGAGCATGCAGTTGCGCTGCAGCGTGCCTTGCGCTTCGCTGTCTCCCCTGGCCTGCAGGTACATCCGACAAGCCACCACCAGCATGACTGCGGCGAACAAGATCATCAGCGCTGTGCCAGGGACTCGCGCGGCGACGTAAAGTCCCAGCGGCGCAACCAACCAGCCTACCGCGGCCATCGTGGCTGCCGCTTTGTAGCGCACCAGCCCTTGGCGCAACCCCTGCATCGCGCCGATCAGCGCCGCGCTGCCCACCGCGAGCAAGGCGACGGGGGTGGCCTGGGTCACCGACCAACCCAGCCCCAGGGTCAGCGCCGGAATCGCCAGGATGCCACCGCCTGCGCCGGTGAGCCCCAGCACTAGGCCCACGCAGGCCCCCAGCAGGAAAGTCAGCATCCGCTCACTTCGAGGCGCAGTCGGTGAACCACTCGCGCCCCTTGAGCATGCCGTTCCAGTAGAACCATGGCAGCAATCGCGCCTTGAGGAACCACGCCGACCGGCGCGGTATGGTCGGGTCCATGGGAAACGTCGGCAGCAGTTTCCCGCCATAGCCGAACTCGGCCAATATGACCTTGCCCTTCTCGACAGTGAGAGGACACGAACCGTAGCCGTCGTAACGACGAGGCAGTTCAAGGCCTTTGCGCAATGCCATAAGGTTTTCTGCAACCACCACGACCTGCTTGCGGGCTGCCGCAGCGGTCTTGGCGTTGCTGGTGCCGCAGACATCGCCTGCGGCGAAGATTTCCGGATAGCGCGGATGCTGCAAGGTCGCCGGGTCGACCTCGAACCAGCCTGCCTTGTCGGCCAGTTCGCTTCGACGAATCACATCCGGCGCTTGCTGGGGTGGCACGACGTGCAGGACATCGAAACGCTTCTGTACACAGGTCACATTGCCGTGCGCGTCCGTGACATCGAACCAGGCGGTCTTGCCGGGACCATCGACCTTGACCAGATTGGACTGGAAGGCCAGGGCTGCGCCGTACGCTTCGACGTACTTCATCAGCGGGGCGACGAATGTGGCAACCCCGAACAACGCAGGCCCCGCCAGGTTGAATTCCACGCAAATCGACTTCAGCACGCCCTCCTTGCGCCAGTGATCGCAGGACAGGTACATCGCCTTCTGCGGTGCGCCTGCACATTTGATCGGCATCGCCGGCTGGCTGAACAAGACGTTCCCGCTGCGCAGAGCGCGCACCAGTTCCCAAGTGTAAGGCGCCAGGTCGTGTCGGTAGTTCGAGGTCACCCCATGCTTGCCAAGCGTGTCTTCGAGACCCTCGATTTTCTCCCAGGCCAGCTGCAGGCCGGGGCAGACGATGAGCTGCTGGTAACCCAGCTCGGTCCCATCGCTGAGCAACACACGCTGACGGCCGGGCGCGAAGGCCGATACCGACGCCTTGATCCAGTGCGCGCCCTGGGGAACGACGCTGGCCATTGGACGCAGGGTGTCATCGATGTTGTAGGCGCCCCCGCCCACGAGCGTCCAGGCGGGTTGGTAGTAATGCTCGCTGGCAGGCTCGACGATCGCAACGCGTAGCGACGCATCCCGCTTGAGCAGACTGGCCGCGGCAGCGATGCCGGCAGAACCACCGCCCATGATCACGACATCGTACTGCCGGGTTTCAGGGCTGCCCTTGGTTGCCAGCTCGTAGAGCCTGGCGGATCGATTGCCGGTACGGCAGTAGGCAAGCATGGGCTTGGGCAGCCGCTCCAGCAGTGCCTTCAGCGCTTGACCCTGCGCATCGGTGGCACCAGAGCTGGCCACAGGCAGATAGTGAAATTCCAACCCTGAGGCGACGGCCGCGCGCTCCATGGCCAGATGATCGGGTTGCTCCGCCCCACCCTCTTGATCCGGACGATTGCAGATCACGCTGGCGAAGCCTTGCGCCCGCACCTGCGGCAGATCACCCGGCTCGAGCTGGCCCGCCACCGAGAACCCTGCATCTATACGCTTTACCACTTGCTCCATTGCAAACTCCAGGCATGTACGCTGTGTGAGGGTGCAGAGGCTTACTTCTTCAGCGCCTGGCCGCAGTACAGGCCCGACAGTGTCTGCATCAACGAGACCACTTCGAAGCTGGCCAACGAGTAGTAGATGTACTTACCCATCCTGCGCGTGTTGACCATGCCCTCGTCACGCAGCACGCCCAACTGCTGCGACAACGTCGGCTGCCTGATCCCGGACAATGCCTCCAGCTCGCCCACGTTGCGCTCGCCCTGAGTCAATTGGCACAGCAACAACAGACGGTCCTCGTTGGCCAATGCCTTGAGCAAGGCACACGCCTTGGAGGCTGAATCGCGCAGCAGACCGATTTCCTCGGCAGACAATTGAGCAGACATGGCAAGCCCCAACAGTGGAAGATCGACAGTCTACGATTGGATAGTATATCTTTCAATATAGTGTAATGACGTGCATTGAAGGAGGCTGCCAATGGCCGCGCAGATCGAAGGTTTCTACGACACCGCCACGGCAACCGTGAGCTATGTCGTTTTCGAGGCTCCGGGAGGACCTTGCGCGATTGTGGACCCGGTGCTGGATTACGATGCCAAGGCCGGACGCATCCACACCGACAACGCAGACCGTATCATCGCGTTCGTGAACGAGCACCGGCTGCAGGTGCAGTGGCTGCTGGAAACCCACGCGCATGCGGATCACCTCTCCGCCAGCGCCTACCTCAGGGATGCACTCGGCGGCCAGATCGGCATCGGTGCGCAGATCACTGCGGTGCAGAAAGTGTTTCGCGACATCTACAACCTCGAACCCAGCTTCCTGCCCGATGGTTCGCAGTTCGACAGACTGTTCGAGGCGGACGAGGCGTTTCACATCGGCGCGATCCCCGTGAAAGTTCTGCATGTACCTGGACACACGCCGGCAGACATCGCCTATCAGGTCGACGACTCACATGTCTTCGTCGGCGATACGCTGTTCATGCCTGACGTGGGCACCGCCCGATGCGACTTTCCGGGCGGGGATGCCGAACAAATGTACGGATCGATCAGACGCCTGCTGAGCCTACCCCTACACACCCGACTGTACATGTGCCACGACTACCCTCCCGCTGGCAGAGAGGCGTGCTGGACAACCACCGTGGCCGAGCAGCGGGAGAAGAACATCCACGTCAGCGACGCGTCGGATCTGGCGTCGTTCGTGCGCATGCGTACAGCGCGTGATGCCACCCTGTCGGTTCCAGCGCTGTTGTTGCCGGCGATACAGGTGAACATCCGGGCCGGGAATCTTCCGCCTGCGGATGAGAGCGGTTTGTGCAGCTTGAAGATTCCGGTGAACAGGTTTTGAAAATGGCAGGAAGAGGAAGCGCCAGGCTTTAATGAGATCCGCGCCCTATCGCTACACCTGTACAAGCTCGCCGGCCACGCCAGCGAAGAGATGACGCGCACCTACCAGAGAAACCATGCGAACGTGGTCTGGTCGGAGGTCCAAGCAGATTTGGATATCAGCGGTATCGCGAGATAGTTTTGCGCATGTTTTACGCTGGCACAAAAAAGCCACTTTCAAGAAGTGGCTTAAATGTCTGATTTTACTCAGGAATAAATGGTCGGGACGGAGTGATTCGAACACTCGACCCCTTGCACCCCATGCAAGTGCGCTACCGGGCTGCGCTACGCCCCGACCGAGCGTGAAGCTGTTCCAGAACCTCTGAGAACGTCGAGAAATATACCTTAAGCATTTGAATTATGGAAGTATTTTTTTCCAAAAATTCACTTCTTCAGGACACTCAGGACATCTTCGAGCTCGGAGATCGTCTGGCGAATCAATTGCTTGTACTGCGTGGTGTCATCCTTGGCTTCGTCACCGGACAGACGCAGACGCGCACCTCCGATGGTGAAACCCTGGTCATACAGCAGCGCGCGGATCTGACGGATCATCAGCACGTCTTGGCGCTGGTAATACCGACGGTTTCCGCGACGCTTCACGGGGTTGAGCTGAGGAAATTCCTGCTCCCAGTACCGCAGCACATGAGGCTTGACGGCACACAAGTCGCTGACTTCACCGATGGTGAAGTAGCGCTTGCCGGGAATGGGCGGAAGTTCGTCGTTATGACTTGGTTCCAGCATAGGCCTCAACTCGGGCTTTCAGTTTCTGCCCTGGACGAAAGGTGACCACGCGGCGAGCCGTGATCGGGATTTCTTCACCGGTTTTCGGATTGCGGCCAGGCCGCTGGCGTTTGTCCCGAAGGTCGAAATTGCCGAAACCCGACAATTTGACCTGCTCGTTGTCTTCAAGAGCGTGCCTGATTTCTTCGAAGAACAGCTCGACCAATTCCTTGGCCTCTCGCTTGTTCAGGCCCAACTCTTCATAAAGACGTTCCGCCATTTCAGCTTTCGTCAAAGCCCCCATGCGCTACTTCCTTAACGTGGCGTTCAACCTTTGTTCGAGCGAGGTGAGGATGGCTTGTGTCGTGGTATTCACCTCATCGTCGTTAAGAGTGCGCGATGGATGCTGCCAGGTCAAGCCAACAGCGAGGCTTTTTCTATGAGGATCAATGCCTTTACCCTGGTAGACGTCAAACAACCTGAGGTCGGTGAGCCATTCCCCGGCGTTCTCGCGAATGACCTCCATTACTGCACTGGCAGCCACATCACGATCGGCCAGCAATGCCAGGTCACGACGCACTTCAGGGAAGCGCGACAGCTCCTGGAATTTCGGCAGACGACCTTCGGAAACTTCGGCAAGCACCAGCTCGAACACGAAGACGGCGCGGTCCAGACCCAACGACTTCACCAGCTCCGGATGCAAGGCACCCAGGTAGCCTACTTCCTGACCATCGCGTTCGATACGGGCGGTCTGGCCTGGATGCAGCGCCGGGTGCTGACCCGGAACGAAGGTGAAGGCGTCCAGCGCACCGGCGAAGCCCAGCACGGCTTCCACATCAGCCTTGACGTCGAAGAAGTCCACGGTTTCGCGGCCCTGAGCCCAGCCTTCCGGCAGGCGACTGCCGCAGACGACGCCAGCCAGCATGGGCTCCTGCTTCAACCCGTCCAGTTGACCGACGAAGCGCAGGCCGCTTTCGAACAGGCGCACGCGGTCCTGCTGGCGATTGAGGTTGTGCTGCAGGGCCTTGACCAGACCTGGCCACAAGGACGAGCGCATCGCCGCCATGTCGGTCGAGATCGGGTTGGCGAGCAACAGAGGCTCGACGCCAGGGCTGAACAGCTCGAACAGCTTGGGATCGATGAAACTGTAGGTGATCGCTTCCTGATAGCCACGGGCGACCAGCAGGCGACGCAGGGCAGGCAGGTCGGAGCGAGCTTCCGGGCTGGCCTGCGGCGCCAGACGCGCCTGTGGGTAGCGTACCGGCAGACGGTTGTAGCCGTAGAGCCGAGCCAGCTCCTCGATCAGATCGACTTCCAGGCTGATGTCGAAGCGATGACTCGGCACTTCCACCGACCACTGCCCTTCCCCACTGGTCTTGACGCCCAGACCCAAACCGGTCAGCAGCGCTTCGATCTCGCTGCTGCCCAGCTCCAGCCCCAGCATCTGGCTGACCCGCTCGGCACGCAAGGTGATCGGTGCGATCTGCGGCAAGTGCTCCGCACTGAAGCTTTCAATGATCGGGCCCGGTTCGCCGCCGGCGATGTCCAGCAGCAACGCGGTCGCGCGCTCCATGGCTTCACGGGCGAGGTTCGAATCGACACCGCGTTCGAAGCGATGGGAAGCGTCGGTGTGCAGCCCATACGAACGCGCCTTGCCTGCCACCGAGATCGGTTCGAAGAACGCGGCCTCGAGAAACACATCGCCGGTCTTGGCGGTCACGCCGCTGTTCTCGCCGCCCATGACGCCAGCGATGCCCAGCAGACGAGCGTGGTCGGCAATGACCAGAGTGTCGCTGCGCAGAGCGACTTCCTGACCGTCGAGGAGGGTGATTTTCTCGCCCTCCTCGGCCATGCGTACCCGGATGCCACCGTCGATTTCGGCCAGGTCGTAAGCATGCATCGGCTGGCCCAGCTCGATCATCACGTAGTTGGTGATGTCCACCGCGGCATCGATGCTGCGCACTTCGCTGCGACGCAGGCGCTCGACCATCCACAGCGGAGTGGCCCTGGACAGATCCACATTGCGCACTACACGGCCAAGAAAACGCGGGCAAGCTGCCGGCGCAAGCACTTCCACCGGAAGCACGTCGTCGTTGACCGGAGCAACGGCGGCGATGACCGGGCGAGTGACCGGCGCGGCATACAGCGCACCCACTTCACGGGCCAGACCTGCCAGGGACAGGCAGTCACCACGGTTGGGGGTCAGGTCGACCTCGATGCTGGCATCGTCCAGCCCCAGGTACACCCGAAAGTCTTCGCCGGTCGGCGCATCGACTGGCAGCTCCATCAAGCCGTCATTACCTTCGCCAACCTGCAGCTCGGACTGCGAGCACAGCATGCCGTTGGACTCGACGCCGCGCAGCTTGGCTTTCTTGATCTTGAAGTCACCGGGCAGTTGCGCACCGATCTTGGCGAATGGAATCTTCAGGCCGGGGCGCACGTTCGGCGCACCACAGACCACCTGAAATGTTTCATTGCCATCGCTGACCTGACACACGCGCAGCTTGTCGGCGTCCGGGTGCTGCTCGGTGGCCAGCACCTCGCCCACCACTACACCGCTGAACTCACCTGCGGCCAGGGTTACGCTGTCCACTTCCAGACCTGCCATCGACAGACGCGCAACCAGCTCGTCTCGCGAAGCCTGCGGGCTTACCCAGCCACGCAGCCATTGTTCACTGAATTTCATCCTGCTCTCCTGAAAGATTCGTTACGGCTAGCGAAATTGCGCGAGGAACCGCAAGTCGTTGTCGAAGAACAGGCGCAAATCATTGACGCCGTAACGCAGCA